>JAHWKW010000023.1 GCA_019347675.1 Actinomycetota bacterium
TGGCCAGCCACGACGTCTCGACCGCCTCCAGCCGGTTGCGGGCACGACGCAGCTGCTTGACCGCCCCGGGCAGGTCGCCGGGATGGATCGTCTCCGGGTCGATGGCGGCCACGCCGGCCACGGCGGCATCGAGGCCGGCCAGCACCCCCGCCACGTCCACGTCCACGTCGCCGGCCGGACCCGCGTCGGGGCGACCACCGCCGGCGGCGGTTGTGGCCGGCGCCCGCCCGTCGGACGCATACGCGGTCGTCGGCGTGGTCGTTGACGTGGTCGTTGGCCTGGTCGAGGCGGAGGTCAGCGTCAGCTGCTGGCGCGGGGTGGCCGCGTCCAGCTCGGTGTTGCCCTGGGTCATCGGTGTTGCCTGTCGCCGGTGCCCCCCGACGACTCCGAACGTACGTTCGATACGTTACTTGGCGTGCGCCGGCCTGTCAAGCAAGGTTTCCCCACATCGGGCCATCAACGCTGCGCTGCGCACGCCGGGGTGCTGCCTGACGGATGCTCGAGGGCCTGAATCAGCGTGTGCGTCTGATCATGCGACGCGCGTTCGGTTTGCACTCCGCCAAGGCCGCACTCGCGCTCGTGATGCTCTCCGCTGGCCTTCTCCATCTCACCCTGCCATGGGAGACCGAGCATGATCGCACCCACAATTTTAGCTCCACAGGCCTCACCGGAGGAGAGGATGAGCCGATGACATGAACGGACACACCTCCCACCGCGTCTTCTAGCTGGCTCAGGATGACGTCGCCCTCGCCGGCGTCAAGGTCGTTCGTCCCGTCGGGCGCTCCACCTGACCCCGGCTTCAGTCCGACGCCGACCCCAACTCCGCCGGAAGACGCCGTCGGAAGAAAGTCGGGGGTGGGGATTGACGATGGTCCCTGCACAGATAAGTCGGGTCACCTTCCTGAAACATCAATCGAACTTATGAACAAAACCGAGGTTCTAAGAGATCATGTCGAAGTATTCCTTGCGCGACAACTTGACGGATCGCGGTCCTCTCGTTTCTCGCTTCCGGCGCCGCTCGTTTCACCCTTCACGAAGCCGCCCCATCGACGGTCCGTCGATGGGGCGGCTTCGAAGGTGCTCCGTCTGCTCTTTGTCGGCTAGGCTGTGGTGGGCTCTTCTGGGCAGATTCCGTGCTTCTCTCCCAGGACCTCGACACAGGCCTCGATGTCAATCGGCGGAACCGCGATGTCGATCGTCTTATTCAGCGTCGCGCTCAGTCCTCCGAGCTTGACCGTATCCTCCTCGGCAAGGACCAGGAGGTCGCCCGCCCGGACCGTGATGTCGACGACGACGTCCTGTGGTTTGACGTCGCAAACGACGTTGATTCCGGTTCTCGTGCCGCCCTCGATTTCGGGCGACGCCCCGGGCTCGAGGAAATCAACCTCACACGCGGCCACCTTCTCCGTTTGCGCCTGTGAGACCGTGGTAAGACTGAAGAAGAGCGACGCCACGAGCGCCAGCCCCGTAACCAGGGCAAGGTTGCGTCGCGAGATTGCTTTTCTGAAGAGTGTCATCCCACCTTGCATGCGTTTTTCCTTTCGTGGTCAAGTTGAGGAGTGCTTTGTGACGGGCATGGCGGCGTCATGGTCGCCGAAGCCGGTCACTCCAGCGTCGTCGCTGCGTCACCACTGCGTCACCGCCCCCCATCGGCAGGAGGATTCGCCGGAAAGTTCGCGAAGGTGGGGTTCGGTCGTCGGGCGGCCCGGCCGTTGTTGGCTCAGACCGTGGGCTGACGGCCGCCGCTCAGGCTCCGAAGGTCGGCGAGCCAGGCGCGGATGGCGGCGCAGACCTCGTCGTCGTCGACCAGCACGACCTGCCGCCGGAGTGACGGATCATCGCCCACGACGGATTTGATCCGGACCCGTAGCGGCGCTCGAGGATCGTCCTCGAGCCAGGCGTTGAGGACGAGGATCGCAGTCGGCCCTCGACGCTCCTCCATGGCCACGACCCTTACACTCCGCCGTCACCGGGGCGTCACCTGCCATGCGGTGCGGCGGCTAGCTGCGGGCGGGCCATCCGCTGATCAGGTCGGTCAGCGCGTGCGACGGTGCCAGGCCGAGCTCCCGGCCGAGCAGCGCCTCGTAGGAGCGGTACTGGCGGATCGCCTCGTTGGGGTTTCCCTCGGCCATGTGCGCGCGAATGAGCGCCGCCTGCGCCGTCTCCCGTAGCGGCTCGCCCGCGACGCAAGCCAGGCCTGCTTCCACCGCCTCGGCGTGGCGGCCGGCCATGGACAGTCGGTGACACAACGCCTCGAGGGCGTGCAGCCGAAGCTGGCGGAAAGGCTCCTGTTCGACGATGACCCAGTCGTCGTACCAGTCGGGCAGGAGGTCGCCGCGGAGACTCGCGAAGTCAACGTTGACGAGGCTGTCAGCGCCATCCACGAGCCGACGCGCCAGTCCTTCGGCGTCGCGCAGATCCACCCGGACGGCGCTGCGCAGTTGCAGGTGCGTCGAAGTCGACGACACGATCTCCAGACCGGCCTGCTTGATGCGCCACAGCGCAGTCCGCAGATTCGCCCCGGCCCGATCCTCGGCCGCGTCAGGCCAGAGGGAACCGGCGACGTGCGAGCGCAGCCTGGGCCCGTGGTTGATGGCGAGGAACCCGATCAGGCGCTGAGCGCCTGGCTGCAGGGTGGCCACCTCGCTGCCGCATCGGACCTCGAAGTGGCGGATCAGTTGGACCCGGACCCGCCTCTCGACGACGGGGGCGTCGAGGAGAAGGGGACCTTTCAGCACACTGACGGACATCGACATTCCTTGCCCAGCCTTGGCTGCGAGTGCGCGATGTTACGACGCTTGATCACATATCAAGACGCGAGATGCGGAGATCGGGCTCTCCTGCGCTCGACAACCGGGAAGCTGACACTGTCGCCCGGAAACCCAAGCCCCCACCCCTTCCCACGGCTCATCGTGCGCCGGCTTGCTCGGAGGCCCCGTCGGGAAGCGCGGGCCGGGCAAGGCCACTGTACTTCAGACGGGGCGTCGACGGAAGCCAGCGTCCTAGACGTGATGAGCCGCGATCGCTCGGAACAACGACATCAGCGACGCCGCTCGGATCGAACTCGCCTAGTCTCGCCATCCCCTTTCAGGACGGACGGTCGTGGCCGAGACCTTCACCGCCGCGGAGCGGGACCTGCTCGCCCGCTACTTCACCGACCTCAACGGTGACGTGTTCGCGCTGACCGGCCTTCCTGAGGTCGTCAAGGGGGCGCTGTTCGCGCGGTACTCGCGGTCGTCGAAGAGCTTGCGGCGGCTCTTCCTGGATGAGTTCGCGCCCGGACTGACGGGCGACGACGGGTTCGCGCCCGGACTGACGGGCGACGACGGGTTCCCGCCCCGACCGACCAGCAACAACGCGCCTATGGCGGCGACAACCGAGCAGGGGATCGGGGTCGAGCGCGCCCAGCGGCTCTACGAGCGGGTCCTGACCGAGTACGGCGACGACTCGGTCGCTCAGCTCGGCGGGGCGCACGTCGCGGTGGAGCAGGCCTCCAACCTCCTGACCAAGCAGCTGGAGCGGGGTCGCCTGGCCGCCTACCTCGAGCAATCCACGAGGTACGTCGCGTACGACGACAAGCCGGGCGGGCGGTACCGCTACTACCGCGACCCCGACGTGCTCTCCGGCCGGCACGCCGCCGCCTACATCCGACAGCTCGACGCGATCTTCGACACCTACGCCACCCTCCTGCCGCAGATGCTGGACTGGGTGCGCACCCGGTACCCGCCGACCGACGCTGCCAGCGAGCGGGCGTGGCGCTCGGCGACCAAGGCCAAGGCCCTCGACCTCCTGCGCGGGCTCCTGCCCGCTGCGACCACCAGCAACGTGGGGATCTTCGCCAGCGGGCAGGCGTACGAGGCGCTGCTGCTGCGCCTGCACGCCAGCGAGCTTGCCGAGGCCGGGACCTGCTTCGCCGCGCTGCTACGTGAACTGCGCAAGGTCATCCCGTCGTTCCTCACCCGGATCGACCGCCCCGACCGCGGTGGGGTGTGGAGCGCGTACCTGCGCGTCACCCGCGCGGACACCCGCAGCCTCGCCGACCACCTCCTCGGCGAGATCGCGCCCGACCCGGTCGAGGGGGTCACCCTCGTCGACTGGTCACCGCGGGACGCAGGCACCGCCGAGGTCCAGCTGGTCGCGGCGATGCTGTACCCACACGCCGACCTCCCCGAGGAACACCTGCTCGGGGTGGCCCGGAGAATGCGAGCCGACGAGCGCCGGCAGGTCATCGACGCCTACGTCGGCGAACGACGCAACCGCCGGCACAAGCCCGGCCGCGCCTTCGAGCGGCTGTGGTACCGCTTCGACGTGCTCGGCGACTACGGCGCGTTCCGCGATCTGCAGCGACACCGGATGCTCACCATCGACTGGCAGGACCTCACGACCCGCCACGGGTACGAGACGCCACCCGAGATCGAGGAGGCCGGTGTCGCCGACCGCTGGCACCAGGCACTCGAGCGGTCCGCCGCGCTGTACGAGCAGCTGCTGGACGACCACCCGGCGCAGGCACAGTACGCGGTCTGCTTCGCCTACCGCACGCGTTACGTGATGCAGCTCAACGCCCGCGCCGCGATGCACCTGATCGAGCTGCGGTCCTCGCCCCAGGGCCATCCCTCCTACCGGCGCGTCGTGCAGCAGATGCACCGGTTGATCGCGGACGTGGCCGGCCACACCGTCGTGGCCGATGCGATGGTCCACGTCGACCACGGCGGCGCCGAGCTGGAACGCCTCGACGCGGAGCGACGTGCCGACGCGCGCCGCCGGCAGCGCAACGTCGGGGCGAGGAGCTGAGGTGTGACCGGGCTCGGTTCGTCGCCGATCACGGGCGAGTACGACCGCGGGCGGCTGCTGGCACGTGCCCAACACGACTACAACGCCCAGGTGGCGATCGCCCACGGGTGGGCGGAGACGCTGACCCGGATGTGGGACAGCTTCGACGACGCCGAGCGGCGTGGTGCGGTTGCGCGGATCGAACAGGCCATCGGGCGGATCGATCGTCTCGCGACGGGGGTCTTCGCCGAGGCCCGCGCCGACGAGCTCGCCCGGACGGTGAGCGCCGCCCCGCTCGACGCCCGTATCGTCGTGGACCCCACCGGACACCGCGACCGGCGAGTGCGTTCGTTGCCCGACCGCCCGGTCCCGGTGCTCGCCGACCGCACCGTGCTGGGCATGCTGATCGATGACCTGGTGGCGGCCCAGCAGGCCGGCGCCCCGCCCGACACCATCACCGAGCTCGCCGTGGAAACGACCGGCGACCGCGTCGAGCTGGTGGTGCGCACACCCGGTGGTCAGCCGTCCCCGCCGATCGACGCCGACGACCCGCTCGGCCACTCGTCGCACCCGACCGCGGTGTTGCGACTGTTGGCGTCGCGCGTCCTGGCTGACGCGATCGGCGCCGAGCTGATCGTGTGCCATGACGGCGCCGCTGCGGTCGCCACGGTGCAGCTGGCCCGCGTCCCCTAACGGCCGTGCGTGCTGTCGTCGGACGACGGCGGTGGTCCGGCGGGGGCCGACAGGGCCTTGGCTAGGATGGGGGCCAAACCCGCGACGGAGCACGCCATGGCCACGCCGCACTTCGGTCGGGTCGTCACCGCGATGGTCACGCCCTTCCGCGACGATCTGTCGCTCGACCTGGACGGGGCGACACGCCTGGCACGCCACCTGATCGAGCACGGCACCGAGACGATCCTGCTGTCGGGCACCACCGGCGAGAGTCCCACCCTGGACGGCGACGAACAGCTGGAGCTCCTCCAGGCGGTCAAGGACGCGGTGGCAGACGGCGGCCAGGTCATCGTCGGCACCGGGACCAACGACACCGCCAAGACCTGCGCATCCACGGACAAGGCGACCGCGGCCGGAGCGGACGGGGTGCTCGTGGTCACCCCCTACTACAACAAACCCGACCAGCGCGGCCTGCTGCAGCACTTCCGAGCCGTGGCGGCCAGCACCGACCGTCCCGTGCTGCTGTACGACATCCCCGGTCGGACTGCGCGCGAGATCGCCGTCGCAACGCTCGTTGAGCTCGCCGAGGTCGACAACATCGTCGGTGTGAAGGACGCGACCCTGGACCTGCAGAAGACCGGGGCGGTGGCGGCGCAGGCGCCCGACGGGTTCCAGATCTACAGCGGCCAGGACTCGCTGAATCTCCCGATCCTCGCGGTGGGCGGAGTGGGTTTCGTCTCGGTCGCCGCTCACCTGGTCGGACCGGAGCTGGCCGACCTCGCCACGTCGTTCGAGTCCGATCCGGTCAAGGCCCGCGAGATCCACCTGCGGCTGATGCCGTTGTTCCAGGCGTTGTTCGCCGATCCCAACCCGGCTCCGCTCAAAGCGATCCTCGCGGACCTGGGACTGCCCGCCGGTCCGGTCCGTCCGCCACTGGCGCCGGCACGCGAGTCCACTCTCCAGGCACTGCGCGACGCGCTCGACCACGCGGGCATCCCCCGCGACCGCGGCTGACGCAGGCCATGCCCACCCATCCGCCGGTCGTCATCACGTTCCTGGGCGGCGTCGGCGAGATCGGGCGGAACATGGCCACCATCGAGGTCGACGACCGCCTCGCGGTGATCGACGTCGGCGTCACGTTCCCCACCGACGACCACCCCGGCGTGGACCTGATCCTCCCCGACTGGGCGTGGTTGCGCCAACGAACCGACGCGGTCGACGCGGTCTTCCTCACCCACGGACACATGGACCACATCGGGGCGTTGCCGTACTTCCTCGACGAGTTCCCGAACGTGGCCATCTACGGCACGCGCCTCACGATCGCGTTCGTCGAGGCCCTCCTCGAAGAGCACCCCCAGCACGCCCAAGCCGACCTGCGTGAGATGCGGCCCGGAGACCTCGTCCACCACGGCCCGTTCCGGGTCGAGGTCATCCCCACGACCCACTCCATCCCCAACAGTGCCGCGCTGGCGTTCCGCACACCCCACGGGCTGGTGCTGCACTCGGGGGACTTCAAACTCGATCAGACCCCGATCGACGGGCGGGTCACCGATCTGGCGCAGCTGTCGCGGCTCGGCGACGAGGGGGTGACGCTGCTGCTGGCCGACTCGACCAACGCCGACCACCCCGGCCACGTCCCCACGGAACGGCTGGTGGGCCCCACCATCCGCGACGCCATCGCGGCGGCCGACGGCCTGGTCGTGGTCGCGTCGTTCGCGTCGCACGTCCACCGGGTGCAGCAGGTGCTCGACGCCGCCGCCGAGCTCGGTCGCCGCCCCGTGTTCGTGGGTCGGTCGATGGTGCGCAACATGCACCTGGCCGCGGAACTCGGCGAGCTGGTCTACGACACCCACCTCGAGCTCGATCTCGACGACGTCGGCGAGTACGACCGGTCAGAGCTCGTGGTGATCTGCACCGGGAGCCAGGGCGAGCCCTACTCGGCACTGTCGCTGATGGCGTCCGGTGACCACAAGCAGATCTCCGTCGGCGACGGGGACCTGGTGATCCTCGCGTCCAGCCTGATCCCCGGGAACGAGAGGGCGGTGTTCCGCTCGATCAACGGCCTGGTCCGCCGCGGCGCGAGGGTCGTCCACCAGGGGATCGCGCAGGTGCACGTGTCGGGTCACGCGGCACGCGACGACCTGATGCTCTACCACAACGTCCTCCAGCCGCGTTCCGTGGTCCCCGTCCACGGCGAGTACCGCCACCTCGTCGCCCACCGCGACGTGGCGATCGCCACTGGCTGCGACCCCGACAACGTGCTCGTCTGCGAGGACGGCGACACGGTCATCGTCTCGAACCACACCGTCCGGCGCGGCGACCCGGTCACCTCTGGCCAGGTGCTCCTCGACGGTCTCCTGCTCGACGTGGGCCCGACCGTGCTGCGCGACCGGCGACGCCTGGGCGAGGAGGGCATCTGCATCTGTCTGGTCACGATCGACCCGCACCGCGGCACCCTGGTGGGCGAGCCGACCGTCATCCAGCGCGGCGTCATCGACGACGAGGCGGACACGTCCCTGATAGACGGCGCTCACAAGTCCGTCCTGGCGGAACTCGCTGGACCGGCGGCAGGCAAGTACCACGACGTCCAAGCCATCCAGCGGCACGTCGTCCAGGCTCTGGCCACCTACTGGCGGGCCCAGACCGGCCGTCGACCGGTCACGATGCCGCTGGTGGTCGAGATCTGATCCAGGGGAGGAAGCGATGAAAGCCGTCCGGCTGCACGCCTACGACGAGCGTCCTCAGGTCGAGGAGGTCGCCGAACCGCAGATCACCAACCCGTTCGATGTGATCGTTCGCATCGGCGGGGCGGGGCTGTGCCGCACGGACTGGCACATCATCGAGGGCCAGTGGCGCGACAAGACCGGCATCGAGCTGCCGTACACGCTCGGCCACGAGAACGCCGGCCGGGTGCACGAGGTGGGCAGCGCCGTGGAACACATCCAGGTCGGCGATCCCGTCATCGTCCACCCGCTGAAGACCTGCGGTTTCTGCTTGGCGTGCCGATCCGGGGACGACATGCACTGCGACAACTCCGCCTTCCCCGGGATCGACACCGACGGTGGGTTCGCCGAGCTGCTCAAGACCACCGCCCGCGCTGTGGTCACGTTGCCGGCCACGTTGGAACCCAAGGACGTGGCAGCGCACGCCGACGCTGGACTGACCGCCTACCACGCCGTGAAGAAGGCGTCCCGGATGCTGTCGCCGGGTACCAGAGCCGTGATGATCGGCGCCGGGGGGCTCGGCCACATCGGGATCCAGGTCCTGCGCGCGCTGAGCGCCGCGGAGATCATCGTGGTCGACAAACGCGCCAGGACCCTCGACCTGGCGTTGCGGTGGGGCGCCGACCACACCGTCCTGGCCGACGGAACCCAGGTCGAACAGGTCAACGACCTCACCGACGGCCACGGCGCCGAGGCCGTCATCGACTTCGTCGGGGAGTTCGGGGCCGTCGAAGACGGGGTGGCGATGCTGCGACCGCACGGACGGTACTACGTGGTCGGCTACGGCGACAGCCTCAAGATCCCGCTGATCGACGTGATCTCGACCGAGGTCAGCTTCGTCGGCAACCTCGTGGGCACCTACGTGGATCTGGTCGAGCTGATGACGCTGGCCGCGGCGGGCACCGTGACGCTGCACACCAACGAGTACCCGCTGGAGGCCTTCGACGACGCGCTCAGCGACCTCGTCGAAGACCGCATGCAAGGCCGCGGCATCTTGGTCCCGGCGGGCGCCGCGGCCTGAGCAGCGGCTGCGGCCGAGGCGGGTGCTGGCCGGGTCTTGGTCCAGCGCGGCCCGCATCGGGCGGTGCTCCCATCACCGTGGTGGAACTACACGGTTGTTCCTTCGTGTTGCACGTGGCACCCTGTGTTGCTCGAGGCAACCGGATTTGCGCGACGTCGAGGGGGACACGTGCCCACCACCACACGCACGCGGAAGCGGCAGGGGTCGTCGCGTCCGTCGGGCAAGGCCGCGGACCGTTCCGGACGTGCTCGCCGCGGTCGGCCGCGTCGCGGCGGTCCCGGCGCGGCCGCGCGCCTGACCCGTTGGGTCAAAACCAGCCTCGGCGACCAGCGCGACGACGTCTACGGCGTCGGTCTCGTCCTGGTCGGGGTCCTGGCGGGCCTGGGCATGTACGCCGGTCAGGCCGGGGTGGTGGGCGCCACCGTCGATGCCCTGATGCGGGGGCTGTTCGGGGTCGTGGGCTACGCCGTCCCCCCCCTGCTGGTCTACGCCGGGTCCCAGCTGGTGATCGACGGTGCGGCCAAGGAGCGTGGTCGGCGCGCGATCGGTGTCGCTCTGCTGGCGGCGGCCGTCCTGGCCGCGTGGCACCTGTCCCGGGGGGTGCCGCCACCCACCGGCGGGTACCGGGCGCTGTGGTCGGCGGGCGGCCTGGTCGGCTGGGCGTTGGCCCGGCCCCTGCAGCTGGCGGTCGGGATGTGGGGGGCGGCGGCGGTGTGCGCCGCCACCGGTCTCCTCGGCGGGTTGATCTTCACCAAGACCCCCGTCCACGCTGTCGGCCGGAAAACCGTCCGTACGGGGCGTTGGGTGCGCGACCGCGTGTCCGACGTCGCGCGCGAGGCCCGATCGGGACGCGGCCACACGGTCGACGTCACCGTCTCGGACGCGCCGAGCGGCGCTGACGACCAGGCGCCGGACGACGTCGTCGAACGGGCCGTGCTGAAGCTCACTGAAGACACCACCTCGGGCGCAGACCTGGCCGATGCGGACCCGACCGCGCCGACGACCCCCCCCGCGACCGCCCAGTCGGACGCCCCGCCGCAGACCCGACCGCGCCGTGCTACGCCGATCGAGCCACCCCGCGACGGCTGGGAGAGCTACCTCCTGCCTCCCCTCGACCTGCTCCGCAGCGGGAAGGCCGCCAGCCAAGCCGCGGCCCACCGGCACGTGCAGGCGCAGGCCCGCGCCTTGCAGCACACCTTCGAGCAGTTCGGCGTGGACGCGGTCGTCGCCCGTACCTCGCGCGGCCCGACGGTGACCCGGTTCGAGGTCGAGCTGGGGCCGGGGGTGCAGGTGCGCAAGGTCGTCGGCCTCGGTGATGACATCGCCTACGCCCTGGCTGCCCCCGACGTCCGGATCGTCGCGCCGATCCCGGGCAAGTCCGCGATCGGGGTGGAGGTCCCCAACCGTGACCGTGACCTGATCACTCTGCGTGACATCCTCGACAGCGACGAGGCGCGCCGCGATCCGCACCCGATGCGGGTCGCGTTCGGCGTCGACATCGCCGGTCAGCCGGCGTTGGCAAACCTCACCACCATGCCGCACCTGCTGATCTCGGGCGCGACGGGGGCCGGCAAGTCCGTGACCCTCAACGCGATGATCGCGTCGGTGGTGCTGCGGGCCCGTCCCGATCAGGTCCGCATGATCCTGGTCGACCCGAAGCGCGTGGAGCTCAACCACTACGAGGGCGCCCCGCACCTGCTCTCGCCGGTGATCACCGACCCCAAGCGCGCAGCCATGTCGCTGGAGTGGGTCGTGAAGGAGATGGAACAGCGGTACGAGACGCTGGCACACCTCGGCTTCCGCAACATCGACGCCTACAACGACGCGGTCGCGGCCGGGGCGCTGGCGGATGGGCCCACGCCCGGCAGCGGTGCGCAGGCGGCGAATCACCGGCACATGCCGTACATCCTGGTTGTGATCGACGAGCTCGCCGACCTGATGTTGGTCGCGCCGCGCGACGTCGAAGAGGCGATCTGCCGCATCGCGCAGATGGCCCGCGCCGTCGGTATCCACCTGGTGATCGCCACGCAGCGGCCGTCGGTGGACGTGATCACCGGCCTGATCAAGGCCAACATCCCGTCACGGCTGGCCTTGGCGGTGGCCTCGCAGACCGATTCGCGGACGATCCTCGATCAGGCGGGCGCCGAGAAGCTGGTCGGGCTGGGTGACATGCTGTTCCTACCGTCGAACCAGGGCAAGCCGGCGCGGCTACAGGGCTGCTTCGTGTCCGAAGCCGAGATCGACGCGGTCGTCGAGTTCTGCAAGACCCAGCGTCACGCCGACTACGTCGACGGGGTTCAGCAGGGCGCCACGGTCGACGTCGACGACGTCGACCTGTCAGAGGTGTCAGCCGACGATGACGACGAGGTGCTGGTGCTGAAGGCGATGGACCTGGTCGTGCGCTCCGGCTTGGGGTCCACGTCGATGCTGCAGCGCAAGCTCCGGATCGGGTTCGCGCGGGCCGGGCGACTGATGGACGAACTCGAGCAGCGGGGTGTCGTCGGCCCGTCCGAGGGATCCAAGGCCCGTGACGTGCTGATGGCCGTGGAGGAGTTGGACACGTTGCAGGAAGGGCGGGTCTGAGCGGCGTCTGCTAACGCGGCCGCCACGAGCCGTCGGCCTGCGACCGCTCGCCGCGGAGCTGCTTCAAGGCGTTGGCGCCCGCAGCGACGACGCCCAGGCCAACCAAGCCGAGGAAGACCAGGCCCAGGATGTCCTGGGGATCGGTGAGGTCCAACGGGAACGGGGACTTATCGTCGCCGTCTTCCTCGCCGCCTTCCTCGCCGCCTTCCTCGCCGCCTTCCTCGCCGCCGGCCTCGCCGCCGCCTTCCTGCCCGCCCTGAGCTCCGGGGCTCGCCTCGCCGCCAGGGGACTGCGCCTCGGTCGCGGACGCGGGAAGGACCACCAACGCCGCAGCTGCCAGCATGACGGCAGCGAGAAGCCTTGCGGTTGCCAGCAGGCGACGCATGACCGGGCAGGCTAGCAGCGCGGGTAGCCTGTCCGAACGCGACGGCGTTCGCCGAGCGCCGCCCGACTGCCCGTTGCCGACTGCCCGTTGCCCCACTGTCCGTTGCCCGACTGCGGGCTGGATGATCGAGCGCGACAAAGGTGGCCAGCCGACGGCGAAGGGACCATCGTGGCTTTTCAGCCCGACGAGATCGCGGGGGCGGCCGCGCGATTGCGGCAGGACACGGTCGCACTCCTCGACGACCTGGCCACCGAGCAGCTCGACCAAGAGGCACTGCCGGGGTGGTCGGTGGCGGACGTCTTCCGCCACTTGGCAGAGAGAGACCGCAGCATCGTGCTCGGCAAGCACCTGCTCGACTTCCTGCCCGGCGCGTCTCCGACCGACCTCCAGCGTGGCAACGACCGAGCGCTGCAACGTCTGCGTGGCGCCTCCCGTTACCAGCTGCGGGAGGAACTACAGGTCTGGGGTCGCCGGCTGCAACGCCTGGTCGGGGCCGTCCCGCGGCCGCTGGCTCGCCTGCAGATCCCCACCATGTTCGGGACGGTGAGCATCGGCTGGTTCGCGACGACGCGGCTGTACGACGAATGGGTGCATCAGGACGACGTGCACCGGGTCGTTGGCGGCGACCAGCCACCGATGGACCGCCGGCTGCGCGAGCTGCTGGCTCACTTCCATCTCGCGGCCCTGCCTGCCCAGCCGCTGCGGTCGGTCGCCACCGGCGACGGGGTCGTCGAGGTGACCTTCACGGACGCGCCCCGCCGCCCGACGTGGCGTTTCGACCTGGGCGAGCGCCGATTCGGCCCCCGGGTCACGGCCGAACCGACCGTCCACATCCGCTGCGACGTGGCGACGTGGTGCCTGATCGCTGCGGACCGCATCGAGTGGGAGGACGCCGAGTCTGGCGGCGACCTACGCCTCGACGGTGACGACCGTGCGGCAGCGACCGCGGTCCTGGATGCGGTGCGAGTCGTCTGACGGCATCCGCGGCTTCGTCCCGGCTGTCGCGTACGCTCCGCGCGGAGGAGAGCCGTGTCGATCGGGATCGGCGACGCCCTGCGGGGCGCACGCGAGGAGCAGGGACGCACGATCGAGGAGGCGTCCCGGGCGACCCGTGTCCGCGGCGACTACCTACGAGCGCTGGAGGACGAGGATTTCGCCCGGCTCGGGGGGGACGTCTACGCCAAGGGTTTCCTGAGCGCGTACGCCCGCTTCCTCGGACTGGATCCCGATCCCCTCCTGGAGCGCTACCGGCAGCAGGTCGAGCGGACCGGGTACGACGCGCACGAGCTGGTGGTGCACCCCGTCGCCAAGCCACCACGCCAGGGCCTGCCGAACTGGGTGGTTTGGGCCGCGGTATCGGTGACTGTGCTGCTAGCCGCGCTCGCTGTCGTGGGTCTGGTCGGCGGCCGCACCCCGCAGCGCGCGATGCAACCCGAGCCGGCCGCGACCGCGTCGCCGACCACGAACGGCGCGGGCGAACCGTCGCCGACCGAGACGCCGAGCCCGACACCGTCGCCGACCCCGACCAGCGTTGACCTCACGATCCTCTACGAGGACCGATCGTGGACGCTGGTGCGTCTGGCAGGGCCGACCGGGCAGAAGGTGCTCGAGGAGACCGTCGAGGCCGGTCAGAACCGCTCGTTCGAACATCCGCAGGCCGTGTACCTGCACGTCGGCGACGCCGGTGCTGTCCGTCTGGTGCTCAACGGCGAGAACGTGGGCAGCCCCGGTCCTCGCGGCCAGATCTGGAGAGGTACCTGCACCAGCGAGGGTTGCCGCTCCCTGGAGGAGTCGACCCCGGCCGACGCTGCGCCTGGCCCCCGCGGGTAGGCTGGCATCGCCGGTTCCGGCAGGCCACCACGGGAGACCGCCCGCCCATGCCCGCTGTCCCGACCGTCGCGATCGTGACGCTGGGCTGTGCGCGAAACGAGGTCGACAGCGATCAGCTCGCCGGGTCGCTGGTCGACGCTGGGTACCGCCACGTCGACGATCCGCGCGGTGCCGACGTCGTGCTGGTCAACACCTGCACGTTCATCACGCCGGCGTCGCAGGAGTCGGTCGACACGGTGCTGGCCGCCTGCGACCTGAAAGAGGGTGGGACCCGGGCGGTTCTGGTCGTGGGCTGCATGGCGGAGCGGTACCGCGACGAGCTCGCCGCCGAACTCCCAGAGGCCGATGCCGTGGTGGGTTTCGGAGCCTACCCGCGACTGCCCCAGATCGTCGCCGACGTCCTCGCTGGCCGGCCCGTCGCGCGGTTCGCCGGCGCCGCCCCCAACGCCACGGCGCGCAACGCCACACGCTTGAGCGCAGCACGCCTCCCGCTACTCCCCGTGGACGGTTCGCGTCGCGGGTACCAGGCGCAAGACGCCTTGGACCGCATCCCGCCGAGCGGCCCACAGGCCTCGTTCCGGTCGTCGGGGGTCGATCGGCCGTGGGCCTACCTGAAGATCGCCAGCGGCTGCGACCGGGCGTGCACGTTCTGTGCCATCCCGTCGTGGCGTGGCCGGTTCCGTTCGCGCCCGCTCGCCGAGGTCGTCGCCGAAGCCGAGTGGCTGGTCGACCGTGGCGCACGGGAGCTGGTGCTGGTCAGCGAGAACACCACTTCGTGGGGCAAGGACCTGCCCGGCGGCCGGAGCCGGCAGGTCGCGCTGCTCGTGCGGCTGTCCGCTATCGACCGTCTGGAGCGGATCCGGCTGGTGTACCTGCAGCCAGCCGAGCTGCAACGGCCGCTGGTCGAAGCGATCGCGCAGCTGCCCAAGGTCGCCTCGTACTTCGACCTGTCGCTGCAGCACGTGTCCGCCGGTGTGCTGGCGCGCATGGCCCGCAGCGGGTCCTCGGGGCGCTGGCGTGCGCTGGTGGCCGAGGTCCGCGACCTGGACCCCGACGCGGTGTTCCGTTCGTCGTTCATCGTCGGTTTCCCCGGTGAGACCGACGCCGACCACCGCCAACTCATGACCTTCCTCGAAGACCAACGCCTGGACTGGGTCGGCCTGTTCGCGTTCAGCCCACAGGACGGAACGCCCGCCGCCGCGTTCACCGAGCAGGTCCCGGGGCACCTGGTCCACACCCGGCTGAACGAGCTCGTCGACCTGCAGGAGAGGGTCGCCGAGGACGCCGCACGCCGCTTCGTGGGTCGACGTCTGCGAGCCACCGTTGAGGGCGTCTTCGACGGCGTCTGCGTCGCGCGCTCGTACCGGGAAGCACCGGACACCGACGGCGACATCCGGTTGGTGGCAACCGACGGGGTCCCGGTGACCGTCCCGACCGGCCGCACGATCGGCGTGGACGTCGTCGCGGCCGACGGTGTGGATCTCGTCGCGATCCCACATCTGTCCGATGCCTGAGCAGCTGTCCGGCAACGGCGACGCCGACGCCGATCCCGGCGGTCACGTCGAGGTCGTCGGGTCGCACAACACCGGCGGTTCGCACCGGTCGGGCCTGTTCAACGCAGGGCAGCTGCGTTCCGAGCGGGCACGGCCCTGGTTGAACGTCCCGAACCTCCTCACCGGGCTGCGACTGCTGCTGATCCCGGTCATCCTGGGGCTACTGATCGTCGGATCGCACGTGGCGAGCTGGTGGGCGTTCGCCACGTTCGTCTTCGCGGCTCTCACCGACACCGTCGACGGCTGGGTGGCCCGCCGTTGGCACGGTGTCACGCGCTGGGGGCAGCTCGCCGACCCGATCGCCGACAAGCTCCTGATCATCGGAACGCTGTCGGCGCTGGCGGCGCTCAATCGGCTGCCGTGGTGGGCGGTGATCGTGATCGCGTTCCGCGAGGTGGGGGTGACGCTGCTGCGGGTCCGCCTGATCGAGCATCACGAGGCCGTCATGCCCGCCAGCAGGTGGGGGAAGGCCAAGACGCTGTCGCAGGTGATCGCGGTGGCCCTGTTCCTCCTGCCGGCCGTGGCCGAGATGATCCGGGTCACGGCCCTCTACATCGCCGTCGGCCTGACCGTCGTGTCCGGCATCGACTACGCGTTCCGTGCGGGTCGGCTGGTGCGGGACGAGGAGTCGGACGACGAGCCGTCGCAGTGAAGGCGGGGATCTGCTCGGTGGGGACCGAGCTGGTGATCGGCGAGACGACCGACACCAACGCCGCGTGGCTCGCCCGGCGGCTGGTCGAGGTGGGCGCCCAGATGACCGCCACCGTGACCGTCCCCGACGACCACGCCACGATCGTCGATGCGCTGCGCTGGCTCGTCGAGCGCTGCGACGCCGTCGTCGTCGGTGGGGGACTGGGTCCCACCCCCGACGACCTCACGCGTGCCGTCGTCGCCGAGGTGGCGGGCGTCGCGCTCGAACGGCGGCCCGACCTGGTGTCCGCCATCGAAGGTGTCTTCGCCCGCCACGGGGAACACATGGAGCCAGCCAACCTGCAGCAGGCCGACCTGCCGGCCGGAGCGACCGCGTTGGAACCGGTCGGAACCGCGCCGGGATTCACGGTCGAGGTTGCGCGCGGCGCGGGCCGGCCGTGCGTGGTGTACGCGGTCCCCGGCGTCCCCCACGAGCTGCGCGCCATGGTCGAACGCGATGTGCTCCCCGACCTGCTGCGACGGGGCGGAACCGTTGCGACGGTGAGCCGTACCGTGCACGTCACGGGGATGGGAGAGTCGGCGGTCGCCGAGGCCCTCGCGGAGGTCGTTGAGGCCGCCGAGCGTGTGCAGTTGGCGTTCCTGGCGGGACCCGACGATGTCCGCGTGAAGGTCACGGCGTCCGCCGACGATCCCGGGGCGGCTCAACGTCGCGTCGAGCCGGTCGTGCAGGAGGTCGTGCGTCGGCTCGGGGACCGTGTGGCGGGAGTTGACGAGGAGGACGTCGCGGAGCAGGTCGCGCGGCTGCTACGGTTGACCGGTCTGACCGTGGCGACCGCAGAGTCGTGCACCGCCGGCGGGGTCGCGGCCCGCCTGGCGCGGATCCCCGGCGCCAGCGACTTCCTCCGGGGCGGCCTGGTGGCCTACACCACCGACGTGAAGTCCGACGTGCTGGGCGTCCCGCAGACGGTGCTGGATGAGCACGGCCCGGTGGCCGCGCCGACCAGTGAGGCCATGGCGCGCCGTGTCCGCGAGCTGTTCGCTGCCGACCTCGGGGTCGCCGTGACGTGCGTGGCGGGACCGTCCCGACAGGGCGGACGCCCGGTCGGGACGGTGATCTGGGCGCTGGCCTGCCGCGACGGTGACGTGGATCACCGGGAGGTGCACCTGCCCGGCGACCGGGAAACCGTCGGCCTGCGCGCCACAGGGGCGGTGCTGCACGCACTCCGCCGGCACCTGGCGCAACGGGTCCATGCGTGGTCCGGCCTGTCGGACGGGCGCTGATGGCGCGGCGACTGTTCGTGGCCCTGACGGTCCCCCAGGAGGTGGCCGAGCCGCTCGACGGCGCCCTACGACCGCTGCGTGAGGCCCGCGACGACCTGGCCTGGACCCCACCGGCCAATTGGCACGTGACGCTGGCGTTCCTCGGGCAGGTCGCACGCGATCCCGGCGAGGTCGTCGACGCGCTCCGCCCGGTCGCCGCGGCGGCGCCGTCCGCGATCGGCTTGAAGCTGTCGCCCGCCGGCCGTTTCGGGCGGCGGGTCCTGTGGGTGGGGATCACCGACCAGCCCGCCGGGGTGGTCGCGGGGCTGGGACACTCGGCTCAGGCGGCACTCGCCGCGGCCGACCTGCCCGTCGACGACAAGGACGTCCATCCGCACCTCACGCTCGCCCGTGCACGCACACGGCGATCGGCAGGTGGGGTCGACGCCCGGCTGGTCGCCGCGGTCCCGGAGCTCTCGGCGATGTGGTCGGCGCACGACCTGGCGGTGATGGAGTCGGTGCGTGCCGGTCGCGGCCGGCCCAACCGTTACGACAGCCTCGCGCGGGTCGTGCTCGGCGCCTGAGGAGGGCTTGGCGTCTGGCTGGTCGGTGATCCGCTGCGGTCGCGGGCGGCGTCGCCGCCGGAGTCACGAGTTCCTCGCTCGTCGCCGATCTGCTGCAGAGCGTCGACCGTCTCGATCTCCTCACCGGGTGACGGTGGCTGTGGTCGCGGGACGGGCCGGGGCAGTGGCCGCCCTGTCGCGCGCAGCTCCGCCACCAGCGCCCACACCGCGTCAAACACCGCCTTGGTCTGCTGGGCGTCGTACAGCGCACCGTGTGCCTGGTCCTTGTCGTGCGCGACGCCCAGCGCCTCACACGTCCGCGCCAGGCTGCGGGGCGCCTCGGGTCCGGGAGCGATGAGCGGCAGGGCCAGCGTCTCGACGTCCAGCAGGTGGTGGTCCCAGGTGGCTTCCAGCCCCTGCTCGCGGCAGGCCTTCAGCATCTGACGGGCGTCGAAGTCGGGGACGGCCCCGACGATGACGGCACCACGCGCGTCCTCGAGGAACTGCGGCAGCCACTGCGAGGTCGGGGTCTTCTCCTGGTGCGCGATCCGTTCGTGGTACGCGGTCAGCTCCAACGCGGCCTCGTCGGCCCCATCCAGACTGTGCTCGCAGAAGAACCGCCGCTCGACCTCGGTGCCGTCCTCGAAGCGAGCGATCCACGCCACCTCCGTCAACTCGTGGCGGTCCAGGTCGAGGCCGGTCGCTTCGGTGTCCAGGAACACGAACCGGGTCGGGGTCACCGCGACCGGCCCGGGGGGCTCTGCGCCGGCGTGGTTGGTGAGCGTCGTGTCCGAGACGGTCATGGCGCAAGGCTCCTGGTGAACGCCACGGCACCGTAGCGCCGCCTCTACGTCGTCGCCCCGTCACGCCCGTGGGTGCTTGCAACGAACGCATGTTCGTCTAGGGTGCGCCGCACCTTGTCGCTGTGGACGGCGAGCATATGACCAGCAGGCGACGGCTCACTCGACGGCTCACGTCGACGGCTCACGTCGACGGCTCACGTCGACGGCTCACTCGACGGCTCACCTCGACGGCGCACGTCGACGGCTCACGTCGACGGCTCAAGTCCACAGCCAGACAGCGACGGATGCGTGGGGATGTCGCAGCCGGCGCGTACCGTCCGCACATCACCGCTGCGTTGAAGGACAGGCGGCCTGGAGCCGACCGGAACGGAGGCACCCGTGGAGCGCGAGAAGGCCCTGGAGCTGGCCCTCAGCCAGATCGAGAAGCAGTTCGGGAAGGGGGCGCTGATGCGCCTCGGCGCCGACCAGCAGGTCAAGGCCGACGCCATCCCCACCGGGGCACTGTCGCTGGACCTGGCCTTGGGCATCGGTGGCCTGCCGCGTGGTCGGGTGGTGGAGATCTACGGACCGGAATCGAGCGGGAAGAGCAGCCTGGCGCTGCACTGCATCGCCGAGGCGCAGAAGCTCGGCGGCATCGCCGCGTTCATCGACGCCGAACACGCCCTCGACCCGGTCTACGCCCGCGCGATCGGCGTGGACATCGACGAGCTGCTGGTCTCCCAGCCGGACACCGGCGAGCAGGCCCTCGAGATCGCCGACATGCTGGTCCGGTCGGGCGCGATCGACATGATCGTGATCGACTCTGTCGCGGCTCTGGTCCCGCGCGCTGAGATCGAAGGCGAGATGGGCGACTCGCACGTCGGCCTGCAAGCACGGCTGATGAGCCAGGCGCTGCGGAAGCTGGCGGGGAACCTCAACCGGTCGCGGACGTGCTGCGTCTTCATCAACCAGCTCCGCGAGAAGATCGGCGTGATGTTCGGATGTATGAGTTGGGACACGCGTGTGACCCTCGCTGACGGCTCGCGGGAGTTCATCGGCAAGATCGTCGACAACGAGCTGCCGGTCGAGGTGCTGTCCTACGACCCCGACATCGGACGGATCGTCGGCAGGAAGGTCACCGGCTGGTTCAACAACGGTCGGACCGACGAGTTCCTGCGGTTCACCGTCGCGAAGGGCCAAGGCAACGGCCGGTCGCAGTTCGCGTGCACGCCTAGCCACTCGATCATGACGCCTGGTGGCTGGCGGGAGGCTCACGAGCTCGTCGTCGGGGACCGGGTGATCCAGTCGGTCCCGCACTACCTGTCCGACCTCCAATGGCAGGTCCTGCTCGGGGGCCTCATGGGCGACAGCACGCTCTCGCCGGCGCACAGTGGCCACGGCACTCGCCTGCGCTGGGGACACGGCGCGGAACAGGTCGAGTACGGGGACTGGAAGGCGTCACTCTTCGCGAACTTGCGTCCCCGCAGAACGAAGAACGAACGTGGAGCCGTCTTCTACGACGTCCAGCCGTTACCGGAACTCGTGGAACTGCGTCAGGCGCTCGACTTCGGCGGCAAGAAGGTCTTGAACCACGACTACCTGAAGCGCCTGACGCCTCTGTCGCTGGCGATCTGGTACATGGACGCTGCGACCTTCACGTTGCGAACGCAAGGAAACCAGGTTGGCTCTGGCGCGGACCGTGGGCGATCGGAGATCTGCGTCGAGGTGATGGAACCAACGTCGCGGCGACGGCTGGTCGAGCAGCTGCGCGACACCTGGGGCATCCAACCCAAGCTGATCGACCGTGGCGGCAGAGCGGTCCTTGAGTTCACCCAGAACGAGACCGCGAAGCTCCACGCGCTCATCGCTCCGTTCGTGTATCCCTCGATGGAGCACAAGCTCCTGCCGACGTACCGAGGTCGGTTCGCGGTCGAGCCCGTGTTCGCAGAGATGCGGTACGAGCCGACGCCCATGCCGATCACCAAGATCGAGCGCAGAACACCGATGAACGGTCGGCCACACCGTTTCGACATCCAGGTCGAGGGCAGCCACAACTACTTCGTGGACGGCGTGATGGTCCACAACAGCCCCGAGACCACCCCGGGGGGGCGGGCGCTGAAGTTCTACTCATCGGTGCGGCTCGACGTGCGACGCATCGAGTCGTTGAAGGACGGCCAGGAGTTCGTTGGGAACCGTGTCCGCGTCAAGGTGGTGAAGAACAAGGTGGCATCCCCCTTCCGTCTGGCCGAGTTCGATCTGCTCTACGGGGAGGGGATCTCCAAGGAAGGCTCGATCCTCGACGTGGGCGTGGACAGCGGCGTCGTCAAGAAGGCCGGTGCCTGGTACCAGTACGAGGGTGAGCAGCTCGGTCAGGGACGGGAGAACGCCCGCCAGTTCCTCAAGGAGAACGACGACATCGCGCGCGAGATCGAGAAGAAGGCCAAAGAGGCGCTGGGACTGGTGCAGGTGGTCTCCGAGGAACCAGCTGAGGATCCCGGCGACGCCACGAGCTGACGCCGACCACCGACAGGCAGGCACGATGAGCGCCTCCGACGAGCAGCCGTTCCCCGACGCCGAGCAGTGGCTCACGGCCCGTGGGGTGAGACGGGAACCGATCGGCGTGGGGCTCCCCGGCCCCGACGCGGACAGGGCCGACCCGGCGCGTGAGCAGCGGCCGTCGGGTGCATCACGCGGAGGACTCGAGCTCGAGGTGGCTCGAGCCGTCGCGTACGCCCGACGGGCGACCGCGCAGGCGCCCAAGTCGGAGGCGCGGCTGCAGCAGGCGTTGCGGCGGCGCGGCTACGCTCCAGCCGCCATCGAGGTCGCGCTGCAACGCTGCCGGGAACGCGGCATCGTCGACGACCGTGCGTTCGCCGAGGGCCTGGTCGGTGAGGGTCGGCGCAGAGGTCATGCGCCGCGACGGATCCGCGTCACGCTCGAACGGCGAGGCATCGCCGAAGAGGCGATCCAGATCGCGCTCGCCGCGATCGGCGACACCGACCCCGAAGCCGCCGCGTACGCGGTCGCTCACAAGCGGGCCGCGGAGCTACAGGGCGTGGACACCGAGGTCGCGTACCGGCGGTTGTTGGGCTACCTCGCGCGCCGCGGCTACCACGAGGCGCTGGCCCGGAAGGTCGCGCGGCAGGCGCTGTTCAACGACCGCGAGCGCACGACCCAACGCTGACCCGCACTCATTGGCCGAGCCTGTTGCGGGCGTGGTCGGCAGGCTCGTCATCCAGCCACGCGCGTTCCTCGAGCGCGTCGATGAACGTCCGGTAGGCGCCGACGAAGCGCTCGGTCGCCTCGGGGCGGGGCTCGAACACCGCCCGGATGCGCACCATGTCACCAGCGGTGTCCTGGATCGAGCCGCCGTCGGCAGCCGCCAGCAGCGCCATCCCCAACGCCGCCTCGGTGTGTTCGGGAACCTGCACCGTCCGTCGTAGGACGTCCGCGCGGAGCTGGGACCAGTAGTCGCTCCCTGCTGCGCCCCCGACGAACCGCACCGCACCCCCGGTGGGCGCGCCGAGTCGGTCGACCTCGTCGAAGCACAGCCGCTCCACGAACGCAACCCCTTGCAGGAGAGCCGCGTAGAGGTCGACCTCGTCCACCGGCTCACCGAGCACGAGGCTCTCCGCATCGGGTGCCTCGAACGGGAACCGCTCACCTTCCGATACCAGCGGGTAGGCGACGACCGTGGCGGGCTCCCGCTCGGAGGCGCGGGCGTCGAGCGCCGCCAGATCGCGCTCCCCGAACCTCTCGGTCAGAACCCCTGCACCGGCGTTCGACGCCCCCCCGGGCAACCAGCGTCCGTCCAGCGACCGGTGGCAGTACAGCCCCCCGGTCGGAGATCTCAGCAGCTCCTCCGAGACGCCCTTGAGCACCAGCGTGGTGCCCAGCGCAGACGTCCAGTCGCCGACGGACAGCGCCCCGCCGGCGAGTTGCGCGGCGCACCCGTCGGTCATGCCGGCGACCACGGGGATGCCCTGCGGCATGCCGGTCTGTGACGCAGCGTCCGCGCCGACGGCACCCAGTCGGGATCCGGGAGGGACGACGTCCGGCATGACCTCGTGGGGGATCCCGAGCCGGTCGAGCACGTCCCACGGCCATTCGTCAGCCAGCAGGTCGTATCCGCTCTTGAGCGCATGGCTCGTGTCGGTCGCGACCGGATGGCCGATCAGCCGCCCGGTGATCACGTCAGCCTGATGGCCCAGGCGGACCTCAGATGGCCGTTCGGCGTGCTCGCGGAGCAGCCACACCAGCTTCGGTAGCCCCCAGGTCGACTGCATCGGGTAACCCAGCGACGCCCACACCGGCGCGCCGGCCTCGCGCACCCGTTCGGCGTCGTCGCCGGCGCGGGCGTCGTCGTACATGACGCTCGCGGTGATCGGCCGCCCGGTGCGGTCGGTGAGCAGGATCGACCCGGACGTCGCGCACACCGCGATGGCCTGGATGCGCTCGGGGTGGATGCCCCGCAACGCGGCGCGGGACGCCGAGACGACAGCCTGCCACCACCCGTCAGGGTCCTGTTCGTGGCGTCGGCCGTCGCGGCGACTGGTCAATCCAGCGGCGCCATCGCCGACAACCTCTCCGGCCAAGGTCACCGCCAGCACCTGCGCGCTCTGCGTCCCCACGTCGCAGCCCACCCACAGCTGGTCGTCCGTGGGACGCAGAGCTGGTCGATCGCTCACTGCGGGTCACGCACCTGCACGTCCACGCTCCGAGCCCGGCGTGTCAGTTCATCTTCGCGCGTGCTGCGCGGGCGACCGCGGCCATCGTGGCCAGCTCCGGGCCTCCGGCCTCTGCGGCGGTGTCCACGTCGCCGGCCACCTCGGTGAGGTAACCCTCGAGGCTCTCGGCCGACTGGCGGTACCGGCCGAGCTGCGCGAGCAGCTGTCCGGTGACCAGCACGTCGTCAGGGCCGCTACCGGGCAGCCGTCTTCTGAGCTCGACCGTCCAAAGGGCACCCCGGGCGTCGCCGTGGTGCAGATACGCGTGTGTCAGCTCGTTGAGGAGGCGCCGGATCACGCTCGTCGCCGGCGCCGGTCGCAGCATCGCCCGGGCGAACTCGACGTGCCCGTCGGTGGCTGCCTCGACCCGTTCGGCGATCATCTCGTCGTCGAGGATGACGCCGTCTTCGAACGGGTCGACCACCGCTGGCCGGGTGGCGCGACCTTGGGGTGCGCCGCCGCCAACCCCGACGAGGAGGGGCCCCGGGGTGTCCACCGGGAAGACCCGCAGCCCCACACGTCGCCCGACCGCGATGTAGACGGTCCCCAGGGCCGTTCGTGTCCCTCGCCGGCGTTCGAGCACGGACGTCAGGAGCGCGTTGCGGGCGTCGTGAGCGGCGGCGGGATCGCCCGTGAACCCCACGTCGGCGGTGAGGTAGCCCGACAACGCCTGCGCGTCGGCGGTCGCCGCCTCGATGGTCGCCCCCCAGCCGAGCGGTTCGTAGCGGCTGTGCGGCAGCAACCCGGCGGCGAGGTCGTCAGCCAGCGCGTCGATGCGGGCCAGCGCCGCCTCGACGTCGAGGTCGGGTTGCGCTTCGACGCAGCACAGCAACGCCGCCTCGGCCAGATCGCAAGCTGGGTCGCGGACGATCGTGGCCAGCCGGTCCCGGGAGGCCTCAGACATGGCCTCACGGTACCCGCAGCGGCCTGTACCCCCACCGTCTCGCCGTGGGGGTACAGGCGGTGGGACCGCTACTGGACGGTGATGGTGATCTCGTCCGTGGCGTCGAACGCGATGTGCTCGTTGGTGCTCGCCTGGAGGCACAGGGTGTGTTCCCCAGGCTCGAGCTCGATCTCCGTTGTGCTCGCGCCGTCACCGAAGTGCAGGTGCTGCTCGTCTTCGGGGATCTCCTGCCCTGGGGTGACGCAGCCCACGTCCACCATGATGTGGAAGTGTCCCGTGTCTTCCCGCGCTTCGGCGACCGGCCCGATCAGGATCCCCGTCGACTGCATCTGCACCCGCACCGGGCTCGTCACCGTGGCGCCGTCCACGGGGTCGGCGAACGAGACACTGACCTCGTCAGTCGCCTCCGTCGCGGCGGTCGGCACGGGGCCCGGCGTCTGCTCAAGCCCCGGCTCGTCCTCACCCCCGCACGCACTGACCACCAGCACCGCCCCCGCGAGGACGACCGGACGCCACCACCTGCGCTGCTTCATCTCAACCTCCGTCTGTCGACCGACCGTCTTTCGAGGGACCGGGGAGGATAGTCGCTTCAGAACCGCACCGGGGGGATGCACCCCGTGCGTCAATCCTCCCCGTGGATCCGCGTCGCGTCGAAGACCGGACCGACCATGCACACCGTCACGACGTCGGGGCGGAGCGCGCCGTCGACCATCACGAGGTCGCCGGCTTCCGCGACGACCTGCCCGTCGGGGCCGACCAGACGCACCGGCTCGAACTCGACCCGGTAGCCCTGCGGCCACGACGGCTGCACGCGGTCGGCCTCCACCGTGGACCGCCCCACATCGACATCCAGCCACGCGCACCCGCCTTCCAGCTGGGCGTCGCCGCCCAGCGTGCCGACCAGGTCGGCGGTCGGCTCGGCTGCGCCGCCACACGCCGCGACCCAGAGCGCCAGGAGCACGATCAGAGAGACGGTTCGCATATCACCTCGGGTGGGGCGGCGCGCCGCGACGTGTGGGCGGAAGCGACAGGCGCCGCACGCCGTCGCGGACGCGGCGCGCGGTGCGCTCGCTGGCCGCCGCGACGAACCGGTGGCGATGTGACGCATAGTCGGTCCCGGCGGTGAGCGGGAAGGTCGGTCCGCCGTCGATATCCACCAGGGCCCCACCCGCCTCCTCGACCAGCAGCAAGCCGGCAGCCACGTCCCACGCACGGCCTGCAGCCACCACCGCCGCCGCCATCGAGCCGTCCGCCACCGACGCCAGGTGCAACGCTTCCGACCCCAGGGCCCGGTTCTTCAGCGGCGTGTCGACGGCGAAGTCGCGGCCCACGCCCGACGACGCGGCAACCAGCGCGTTGCTGGCCCGGGCAGGGTCGGACCAGTCCGCATCTCTGACCGCCAGCCGCGTCGCACCGCTCCAGGCGCCCTCGCCCCGCACCGCGTGGTAGCGACGGTCCAGAGGCGGTGCGTCCACCACCGCCAGGACCAGTACACCCTGGAAGGCGAGCGCGAGCGAGACACACCACACCGGCGTGCCGTGCGCGAAGTTCGTGGTGCCGTCGACCGGGTCCACCACCCAGGACCACGGAGCGCCGCTGTACACGGTCGAGCGCTCCTCGGAGATGATCTCGTGCCCGGGCAAGTGCTCGGTGACGACCTGGGTGATGCGGTCGTCGGCGAACCGGTCCGAGGCGGTGATCAGCGACCCATCGTCCTTCACGGTCGCACCGGCCGCGCAGAAGCCTTCTACCAGGACCGGACGCAGCTCGTCGCAGATCCGGTGCGCGAGGCGCAGCGCCCGGTGCACCTCCGCTCGTTCGCCTGGGTCGAGGCGGTCCCTGCCCGCCGCGACGGGGTCCTCGCCCCCATCGTCGCCCGTGTCGAACGTGCCGGCCATGGCGGTTGTCGTCCTTCCGGCTCGCGTGACCGTGGGGGTGCCAGTGGACCGTAGTCTTGCTCGCCCACCTCGACCTGCGTACCGGCGACCTCGCCGACCGGGCCGGATGCCCACGTGACGTAGCCTTGGCACGCAGACCAACGGAAGCGTGACCCGTGAGCACCCTCCAGGCGTGGCTGATCGTCGGGGTCCCCGGGCTCGTCATCGTCGCTGGTCTCTTCGCCGGGCACTCTCCGGTCCGCGCCGCGTTCGGCTACCTCGTCCTCGCCGTCCTCTTCGTGTTCCTCCTGCTCGTCCCGCGCAGCCCGATGTCAGCCGCCTTCGTCGGCATGATCGGTTTCCTGCTCGTGGCGGCAGGCCGGGGAGAGACCGCGGTCGAGACCCAGGCCGCGGCGCAGGACGTCCCGATGCGGGTCGACGACCCCGACGTCGACCAACCTGAGCGGGTCTGACGCCCCTCGCAGACCATGCCGCACGGGCAACGCCGTCGCGAACGAGTCGCCGTGCTGCGCCCCGGCCGTGTGGACCTCCGCTGGTACCCTCGGCCGCGTTCGCGGACGTTGCAAGGCATCCATGGCAAGGCCTCCATGACGACTCGCCGGTACTTCATCCGCACCTTCGGGTGCCAGATGAACGAGCACGACTCCCAGCGCGCGGCGGGCGTGCTTGAGACGCTCGGGTACCGCCCCGCACCCGACGAGGACTCGGCCGACCTGGTGCTGTTCAACACGTGCGCCGTCCGCGAGAACGCCGACAACAAGCTCTACGGGGCGCTGGGATGGCTCAAGCCGCTCAAGGACGACCGGCCCGACCTCACCATCGTGGTCGGGGGCTGCCTCGCTCAGAAGGACCGCGGGGAGATCGCCGAGCGCGCCCCGTGGGTGGACGTCGTCTACGGCACCCACAACCTCGTCAACCTGCCGGCGCTGCTGGCCCAGGCCGACGGGCAGTCGCTCCCGGTGGTGGAGATCCTCGAGCAGATCGAGACGTTCCCGTCGGCGCTGCCCAGCAAGCGGCAGGTGCGCCACCACGCCTGGGTCTCGATCAGTGTCGGGTGCAACAACACCTGTTCGTTCTGCATCGTCCCGGCTCTGCGCGGCCCGGAGCGTTCACGGCGCATCGGCGAGATCCTCCACGAGGTGCAGCTGCTGGTCGCCGACGGCGTGATCGAGGTCAGCCTGCTCGGCCAGAACGTCAACTCCTACGGCCGTGACCAGTACGGCAAGGCGATGTTCGCCGAGCTGCTCCGCGAACTCGGCGAGGTCGACGGCCTCGAGCGGGTCCGGTTCACCAGTCCCCACCCGCGCGACTTCACCGCGGACGTGCTCGACGCCATGGCCCAGGTACCAAACGTCTGCGAGCACCTGCACCTGCCACTGCAGTCGGGCTCCGACCGTGTCCTGAAGGCGATGCGCCGGTCGTACCGGCAGCGTCGCTACCTCGACCTGGTCGAGCGGGCGCGGACGGTCGTGCCCGGCTGTGCGCTCACCACCGACATCATCGTGGGGTTCCCCGGCGAGACCGAGGATGACTTCGCCGAGACCCTCGCGGTGTGCGACACGGTCGGCTTCGATCAGGCCTTCACCTTCCAGTACTCGCCCCGACCCGGCACCGACGCAGCCACCATGGCCGACCAGGTCGACCCCGATGTCGTCGCCGACCGGTACACCCGGCTGCAGGCGGTGACACGCGGCTGGTCGGAGCGCCGCCACCGCGACCTGGTCGGTCGCGACGTCGAGGTCCTGATCGAGTCCCCTTCGAAGACCGACCCGCGGCGCTACTCGGGGCGGACCCGCGGCAACCACCTGGTCCACCTGCCGGTGGGCGGGGGATACGCCCCCGGGGACCTGGCCACCGTCCCGGTCGTCGAGGCCGCGGCCAACTACGTCCTCGCCGGTCCCCCCATCGACGTGTGCCGCACGTTCGCGGGTCGGGCGACCGAGGCCGCGATCGCCGCCGGTGAAGGGTGGACGGTCCAGCGGGTCGAGGCCCCCGGCACGACGCTGCCACTCGTGCCGGCCTGACGTGCGTGGGCTGGACGGAGCGGCCGTCATCCCCGGCGCGCCTCTGATGGTCCCCGCCGCGTCACCTGACCAGCCGGCGGACATCCGCGGTGAGGTCGCCGAACTGCGCCACCTGGCCAACCGAGCGCTGGCCGACCTGCCGGACAGCGATGTGGTGGTCCTGGTCGCGGCCGGGCCACGCGGCATCTTCGACCGGGCAATCGCCTCGCTGGCGCCGCTGGGCGTCGAGGGCGCCGAGGTGGAGCTTCCGGTCGCCACCGACGCGGTCGACGACCTGTCACGTCTGACGCAGTACCCGATGTTCCGCGGCGATCCCCTCACGCTCAGCCACTCCGCTCTGGCGCTCCAGCTCCACGCTGTGCGCGGCACCACCACGGTCCTGCCCGTCAACGTCCCACCCAACACCGACTTCGAGGTCCTGGTCAGCGTCGGCGCCAGCATCGGCGAGGCGTTCCGCGAAGCCGGTCTCGTCGCCGCGGTCGTCGCGGCCGGCGACCTGTCGGCCGGCCTGTCCCAACGCAGCCCCGCTCACGCGATCGAGGGCGCGTCGCAGTGGGACGCCGCGGTCGTCGCCGCGGTCAAGGACGGCGACCTGCGCCGACTGGCCGGACTCGGCCCGGACGCCGCAGAACGCGTCCGCGCACTGGGGTGGGCACCGCTGGCCGTCGTCCACGGCGTGTGCGCGGCCGGAAGGCTGACACCCCAGCTGCTCGGGTACGGAGCGCCGCGCGGTGTTGGTGAGCTGGTCGCCCTCTGCGTCGGCGCGGGTCGAGGAGAGCAGGAGCCCTACGAGGTCGCCGCCACCCAGCGTGAAGGGGTCGTCCGGCGAACCGGGGACCGGCGGGGCTGATGCATCACCGACGGGTGTTGGCGCTCGTCGGTCCGACCGCCAGCGGGAAGACCGACGTGGCGCTGACGGTCGGACGGCGGGGCGTCGGCGGCCACCCGGTCGAGATCGTCGCGGCCGACGCGTTCACGCTCTACCGCGGCATGGACATCGCCACGGCCAAGCCGTCCCGCGCCGAGCGCGCTGCGGTCCCGCATCACATGATCGACCGGCTCGACCCGTGGCAGGAGGCGTCGGTCGCGCGGTTCCAGCGGACCGCCCGCGCCGCGGTCGACGCGGTCGGCGAGCGCGGTCACGTCGCCCTCCTCGTGGGCGGGTCGGGCCTGTACTTCCGCGCCGTGGTCGACGACCTGCGCTTCCCTCCCACCGACCCGGACGTGCGCGCGCGGCTCGAGGACGCCCACCGCCACGACCCCGTCGCGGCGCACGCAGCGTTGGCCACGGCCGATCCGGACGCCGCGGCGAGGATCGATCCCGGCAACCTGCGACGCACCGTCCGCGCCCTCGAGGTGATCGAACTCACCGGCGAACCCTTCTCGCGCTTCTCACGAGCGTGGGACCAACACCGGTCGATCTACCGGGGGCTGGAGGTCCGCGGTCTGGATCCCGGCCGTGTCGAGCTGCGCCGACGCATCCACCAGCGGGCCCAGGCCATGGTCGCCGCCGGGCTCCTCGACGAGGCCCGCCGCCTGGCCGCGTTGCCGCAGCCGCTGTCGGCCACCGCGGCGCAGGCGATCGGCTACCGCGAGGCGTTGGCGGTCCTGGACGGTGAGCTGGACGCCGACGAGCTCCCGACCGCGATCGCCTCGCGGAGCTGGCGCTACGCCAAACGCCAGCTGGCGTGGTTCCGTCGCGACCCGCGCGTGCGCTGGTCGACGCCGCACCAGGTCCTACAGGTGTGGTCTTGATCGGGGAGGACCACCCACCCACCGGTACCCTCGCTCGTATGCGGTTCGTCAAGGCGCACGGAGCCGGGAACGACTTCGTCGTCGTCCCCGACTGGAACGACGAGCTGACGTTGGACCCGGCGCTGGTCCGCGCGGTCTGTGACCGGCGTCGCGGCATCGGCGCCGACGGGGTGTTGCGGATCGTCGCTGCACCCGACGGCGCGGACGCGTTCATGGATTACCGCAACGCCGACGGTTCGGTCGCCGATACGTGCGGGAACGGCGTGCGGGTGGTGGCCAAACATCTCGTCGAGCGCGGGCTGGTCGCTGACGCGTCGCGCACCCTGCACATCGCCACGCGGGCTGGGGTGGTCGCGGCGTCGGTGGAGACCGGCCGCGACGCGACCGTCACCGCGGTGACGGTCGCGATGGGCCACCCGGTGCTCGACCCGGCCGAGATCCCGTTCCACGTCGACGGTGATCGCGCGGTGGACGTCCCCGTGTCCGTCGACGGGCACGAGATCCGTGTGACGGCGGTGTCCATGGGCAACCCGCACGCGGTCGTGGTGGTCGATGACGTGGGCGCTGCGCCCGTGACGGATCTGGGGCCGGCGTTGGAGACCCATCCGCGGTTCCCGAAGCGGACCAACGTCGAGTTCGTCGAGGTGGTCGCCGCCGGCCGGGTGCGGATACGGGTGTGGGAGCGTGGCGTGGGCGAGACCGCCGCTTGCGGGACGGGTGCGTGCGCAGCGCTGGTGGCGCTGCAGCTGCTCGACCTCGCGGGCACCGACCTGATCGAGGAGTGGCCCGGCGGCGAGCTGACGGTCCGGTACGACCCGGGCGAGGATCGTGCAGTGCTGCTGCGCGGCCCTGCGGTGGAGGTCGCGGAAGGTGAGTTGAACGGTCGTTGGCTCGCCGAGGTGGCGGGGCGCCGATGACCGACCGGGAGCGCACGGTGTCGCAACACCGTGGATCGTCGCTGCCACACGACGGCGGCAAGAGCGCATCGAACGACGGCGAGGTCACGCGAGCGGAGCTGCGTCGCCGGCAGCGCGACGTCCTCGAGGAGGGTCGTCCCCGCGAGGGGATGGACGTCTTCCAGCCGGTGGAGCGCGCCGTCCTGGTCGGTGTGCAGCTGGCCGACCGGACCGACGAGCGGGTCGTGGCCAACCTCGATGAGCTCGAGGCGCTGGCGGACACGGCCGGGGCGGAGGTCGTGGGTCGCCTGGTGCAGCGCAGGGCGACGCCGGACCCCGCCACCTACATCGGCAAGGGCAAGGTCGCCGAACTGCGTGCGCTGCTGCAGGCCAGCCACGCCGATGCGGTGATCTTCGACGACGAGCTCACACCGGCCCAGCAGCGCAACCTCGAGGAGGGCGTCCAGCAGAAGGTGCTCGACCGCACCATCGTGATCCTCGACATCTTCGCCCAGCACGCGGTGAGCCGTGAAGGCAAGACGCAGGTCGAGCTCGCCCAGCTCACCTACCTGCTGCCACGTCTGCGCGGCTGGGGACAGGCGCTGTCGCGGCAGGAGGGTCGCATCGGCACACGAGGACCCGGCGAGTCGCAGCTGGAGGTCGACCGCCGGCGCATCCACCGGCGCATGCGCAAGCTCCGCGAGGACCTCGCCGACTTCGCGCGCATCCGACGCACCAAGACCCAGGAGCGCGACCGCAACCGGGTGCCCACGGTCGCGCTGGTCGGCTACACCAACGCCGGGAAGTCCTCGCTGCTCAACGAGCTGACCGGCGCGTCCGCACTGGTGCGCGACGCCCTGTTCGCCACCCTGGACACCACCGCGCGGCGGCTGGACCTGCCCGACGGACGCTCGGTCGTCGTGACCGACACCGTCGGGTTCGTCCGCAAGCTCCCGCACGGGCTGGTCGAGGCGTTCAAGTCCACGCTGGAGGAATCGGCCCACGCCGACCTGCTGCTGCACGTGGTGGATGCCAGCCATCCGGAAGCCGAGGCGCAGATCGCGGCCGTCCGCGACGTCCTGGCCGAGATCGGAGCCGACGGCGTCCCCGAACAACTCGTGCTGAACAAGGCCGACCTGGCCGATCCGGTCGACCTCGCGGCGCTGTCCCGCAGCCTGTCGCGTGCCAACGGGCAACCGGTCGAGGTGTCGGCCAGGACCGGGTACGGCATCGACGAGCTGGTCGAACGCGTCCTGCTCCGCCTGCCGGACGAGCGGTTGCGGGTGACCGTCACGGTGCCCTACGACCGCACGGAGCTGGTCAACCTCGCGCACCGGTACGGGGAGGTCCACAAGCAGGAGCACTCGAGCGAGGGGACCGAGCTGGTCGCGACCGTCGACGAGCACGTTGCACGTGCGATGCGTGACCTGCTCGATCCCGACCCGTTCGGGTGAACGACGGAGCGTCGAGCGTGGGCCACCCACGGGCGGCAGCCACGGTGGTGGCCGCCTGTTCGATGGCGGCAGTACTGAGCGCGGCTCCGACCGTCGAGCCCCACGTCGACGCGCGCACGCGGTCGGGCGCGACCCTGGCGGCTCCCACGGCGGCGACCGACAACCTCGACGGGCCCGTACCGTGGAGCGCACTCCTCACCGCCCCTCCCGAGCCGCCCGAGCCCCGCGTCGCCCCGCCCGTCCCACCAGCGGCCGACGCAGGCGACGACCGACCGCGGGTGAGCGTGCACGGCCCCGCGTGGCTCGCCGACCGCGCCGAGCAGGTGCTGCAACGCATCACCTACCCGTGGCGCAGCACGGGGTTCACGATCGAGTTCGGCCCCGCCCGGACCGGGCTGCGCGCCCTGTTCCATCGCGTCGATCGCCGCATCGAGGTGTTCGTGCGTCGCGGCGATCCGGTGGCCCAGACCGCGTTCGACCTCGCCCACGAGATCGGACACGCCGTCGACGTCACGGCCGGCTCTCCAGCCAGACGTGCCGCGTGGCTGGAGCGCCGCGGGGCGCCTGAGTCGACCCCGTGGTACGGATGCTCGGGCTGCGACGATCTGTCGACGGGGGCCGGCGACTTCGCTGAGGTGTTCGCGCTGTGGCAGCTTGGAGACGTCGACTTCCGCAGTCGGGTCGCGCCGCCACCGTCGCCAGGGGAGTTGGACGATCTGAGCGTGTGGTTCTGGCCGCCGGGCCGTTCACCGAGCTGCCACGCCCACGGTGGGTGCCTGCCGAGCGGACGCAGGATGCCCTGAACGTGAGCTGCGAGCCTCGGGTCGGGCAATTGATGTGCTATCCTAGGCCCATGCGTGTGCACATCACGCTAGACGACGAGCTCGTCGAAGAGCTCGATCAGCGCGTCGGGCGCGGCCGGCGTAGCGCGTTCATCGCCACTCTGATCCGCCGGGCTCTCGACGACGAACGCAGATGGGACGCGATCGAAGACGCGCTCGGCGGCCTCTCCGAGACAGGCCACGAGTGGGACGAGGATCCTGCCGCATGGGTGCGCGCCCAGAGGGTGAGCGACGACCGACGAGTCGGTTGAGGGTTGCTGCTGCTCGACACCACGGTGCTGATCGACGCCCTCCGTGGGCGTCGTGCGGGCGACCGCCTTCGCCGGCTTCGTGCCACGGGCGAGGTTCCGTGGGTTTGCGCGATCAACATCGAAGAGGTGTGGCGAGGGGTGAGGCCGGAGGAGGAGGGGATCGTGGCATCACTGTTCCGCGGCCTGCGGACCGTGGCGCTCGGCTCCCGCGAAGGGGAGGTCGCCGGCCGTTGGCGGCGCACGTTCGCCGAACGTGGCGTCACGCTGCACCAGGCGGACTGCCTCATCGCGGCTGCCGCCGTGCGGGCGGGCGCGACGCTCGCCACCGGGAACCCGAGCCACTTCCCGATGGAGGAGGTCGTGGTCGAGCACTGGCCGGTCGGGGAGTGAACGTGCTTCCGTCGGCGGCCGCAGCCCGGGAGGGCGGCGCAGGAGGCTCGGTCACGAAGACATCGCTGGGAGCGTCTGGCGGGTTGGCTGCTCCCTCGCCGTCAGGGACGTCCGTGACAGAGCGAGCTAGACGCTGCGCAGGACGGTGACGACCCGACCCAGGATCGCCACGTCCTGGTCACTGCTCAGCGGGATCGGCTCGTACACGGGGTTCGCCGGGTCGAGGGTCACCTCACCGGACCGGGAGCGGCGGAAGAACTTCACGGTGGCCTCACCATCGATCAGGGCAGCGCACATCTCGCCCTGTTCGACGGCTGGCTGCTTTCGGACGACCACCAGGTCACCGGGGAGGATGCCCGCCTCGATCATCGACTCACCACGCACACGCAGCATGAACAGCTCACCCTCGCCGACGAGCTCACGCGGCAGGGGCAACAGCGCCTCGACCCGCTCCTCAGCCACGACCGGCGCGCCGGCCGCGATTTCACCCACCAGTGGGACGTTGCGCGTGACGGCGGGGCGCAGCCCCAGGTCGGTGTCCACGTCGACGCGGACCTCGAGGGCGCGTGGCTTGGTGGGGTCGCGCCGCAGGTACCCCTTGGTCTCCAGCTGCGCGAGTTGGGCGTGCACCGACGATGGGGACGACAGTCCCACGGCGTTCCCGATCTCGCGGACCGACGGGGGGTAGCCGCGCGCTTCGAGGTGGTCGTGGATCACCTCCAGGATGCGCCGCTGGCGGTCGGTCAGCTCGTCACGTGATCGCATCTGGCCCCTCTCCGTCCTGACCAGGCGGCCGCGACCGTGCGGCCTGGCGTTGACGAACGAACGTTCGACGGGCAACCGTATCCCCACCAGGCCTCCGGAAGCAAACACCCGTTCGGCCCTTGACGAACGAACGCACGTTCGGCGAGCATGACGAACGCACGTTCGGAAGCGGTGCGCCCGGCGTGTGGGCGAGCTGCAACGAACGTGCGTCGGGACTGTCACACCCATGACGTACACCCGACGCAGACCAGACAGGAGGTCGGTGATGATCGAGGCGGCGACGACCAGCGAGCCCAGACGGACACGCGCGAGGGGTGAGGTCGCCAGGCGGCCGGCGCTGACGGTGATCGAAGGAGGCCGCCATGCCGAGCGGACGCGCGCGACGGTGGCGGTCGCGATGCTCGTCTGCCTGCTGCTGACGCTGGCGTGGACCCGTGTCGCGGCTGTCGCAGACGCTGAGCGGCCGTTGGTCGCCGGGACCGCCACGGTCGGTCCCGGCCAGACCCTGTGGGATGTCGCGTTGACGCATGCGCCTGCGGGCAGCGACCCCCGCGGGTACCTGCAACGGCTCCGTGCCGTCAACCTGCTCGCGCCGGGGGAGGTCGCGCCGTGGACGGTGGTGCTCCTACCGGCCGAGTGACCCGGTCGGGCGTGGCGACGTCGCAGGTGTCGTTGGGGTCAGGGCGACCGTCGCGTCCTTCTGGAGCGACTTCAGTTCCTTCTCGAAGTCCTCGGGGCCCTGGAAGTCCTTGTAGACGGACGCGAACCGCACGTAGGACACGTCGTCGAGCTCACGCAGGCGTGCCAGGACCTGCAGCCCCACCTGTTCGCTGGTCACCTGCCGAGCGCCGACCTGACGGACGGCCACCTCGACGTCAGCCACCGCCCGGTCCAGCGCCTCGGTGGAGACCCGGCCCTTGGCGGCCCGAGCCATGCCTTCGCGGACCTTGGTGCGGTCGAAGGGCTGCAGCTGGCCGGAGGTCTTCTGGACGAGCAACTGCGGCAGCTCCAAGCGCTCGAACGTGGTGTAGCGTGCGCCGCACGGTTGACACTCCCGGCGACGGCGGATCGACGAACCGTCATCGGCCGGACGGGAATCGACGACCCGGTCGTCGTCCTGGCCGCACGTCGGGCAACGCATCGCCCAGTCCACCTCCGCGACCCCGATGCCGCCAGGACGCTACCCGCGGCCCGCGCCGGCGACGAGGAGGCCCGACACGTCGTCGGGGCGTCAGCGGCGTTCGACCCACACGTGCAGACCGCGCGCACCATCCTTGTCGCGTTCGAACTCGTCGATCAGTTCCAGGCGGCCGTCGCCGCGCCGCTGCAACCGGCCGTGACCGAAGCCCGTGATGATCTCGTGCTCCTGGTAGCGGTGGATGAAGCGGTAGCGGATCGTGTCACCGTGGATGATCCCCGCGGCCTCACCGTCGCTGACCTTGCCGCCGCCGTACCTGGCCAGCACCCGGCGACCCTCCTGGAGGAACTTGGCCAACGAGCCCTTGGGCATGTGGGCCCCCTCATCGGGCATGTTGTCGAGGGAGAACGCCAAGCCGTGCACGTTGTACCCGTTGTCGTCGGCGCGGTGGCGGCCGGCCTTCCAGTCACTGTGGGTGATCGCGTAGCCCCACTCGGACGCCAGCGTGCCGTCGGGCTGCTCGAACGAGTCGCGGTAGCGGGCCTCCATCAGGAACCCGGCAGCGGTGAAGGCGCGCTGCATCGGGACGTTGTGCTCGTGGGTGCGGCCCTCGAGGCGGAGCAGGTCGGGGTGGTCGGCGAAGTGGTGATCGGCGAGCTGGCGCAGGGCCTCACGGCCCACACCCTGTCCGCGGACGGCCTCGCTCAACCGGATGTCGAGCACCCCCTCCCCGCCAGTGAGGTTGCCGGCGAACGCGAAGCCGGCCGGCTCACCGTCGACGAGCACCGCCCAGCCGACCTGCTCCTCGCACGCCCAGATCCCCGAGGCGAGCTCGGCAGCGAGCTTCTCCTCGTTCCAGGCGAAACGCCGGGCCATGCCTTCGTAGCCCTGGTCGTCGAGCTGCACCATCCACGGAGCGTCCTCGGGTGTCAGCACGCGCAGGTGGACCTCGGGACGGTCGTCTGGCATGAGGGGACCTCCAGCCGGCCGGCGGTTGTCACAAGCGTAGTGGGGACGCCGCGCCTGGCCCGCCATGGTCGGTGGGGCTGCAGTCACGCCCCCGTGGGAGCATGCCCACTGTGGTGCGCTGAACGGAACCGTTGTGCGGGCGGCGCACTGCTCGCAAACAGCAAGCACGTGGACGAGCTGTGAGGAACGCGTGGGTAGCCTGTGGATAACCGTGTGCAGCGTCGGTGGCTTCGCGGTGGAAACACAACATGTCGTGGTCACACATGTGGAAGGACCCAACCGGTGGTGGTTGGCCGGCCGCGGCGCATCGTTGACACTGACCCAGCTGCCCTCTCTAATCACAGCGTCGTAACTCCACCGCCGCACTCGACAACCCGGAGGGACTCCATGGCGCAGGCCAGGAACAACGGCCGCGACGAGGCCGCGATCGACATCACCACGGTTGCGCAGGCCGACCTCACCACGCCCCCGCAGGCAACCGGCGACGGTGAGCCGCTGCACGCCACGGTCTCCGAAGATGGCGCCCGCGGGTTGAAGGTCGGCCGGTTCTTCACGCGGGACGGCGTCCACCCCTACGACGAGGTGGAGTGGGAGCTGCGCGATGCGGTGATCACCAACTGGCGTGACGGGTCCACCTCCTTCGAGCAGCGGGGCGTGGAGTTCCCGGCGTCGTGGTCGCTGAACGCCACCACCATCGTGGCGCAGAAGTACTTCCGCGGGCAGCTGGGCACCCCAGCGCGCGAGCGCTCGGTCAAGCAGATGATCGACCGGGTCGCCGACACCATCACCGCCTGGGGGAGCAAGGACGGCTACTTCGCTGACGAGGAGTCCGCTGAGGCCTTCGACCACGAACTCAAGCACCTGCTGGTCAACCAGAAGATGGCCTTCAACTCGCCGGTCTGGTTCAACGTCGGCGTCGAGAAGGAGCCACAGTGCTCGGCGTGCTTCATCCTCGCCGTCGAGGACACGATGAGCTCCATCCTGAACTGGTACGTCGAGGAGGGGCTGATCTTCAAGGGCGGCTCGGGATCGGGCGTCAACCTCTCCACGATCCGTTCGTCCAAGGAGCAGCTCTCTGGCGGCGGGGAGCCGTCGGGTCCCGTGTCGTTCATGCGCGGCGCCGACGCATCGGCCGGGACGATCCGCAGCGGAGGCAAGACCCGTCGTGCGGCGAAGATGGTCATCCTCAACGTCGACCATCCCGACGTCGAGGAGTTCATCTGGTGCAAGGCGCGGGAGGAGCGCAAGATCCGCGTCCTGCGCGAGGCGGGGATCGACATGGACCTCGACAGCCCCGACTACGCCTCGATCCAGTACCAGAACGCGAACAACTCGGTCCGGGTCACCGACGAGTTCATGCGCGCGTGGGAGAACGACGAGGAGTACGAACTGCGCGCGGTGACGTCCGGCGACGTGATCGAGCGGAAGAAGGCGCGGGACGTCATGAGCCAGATCGCGCAAGCCACGTGGGAGTGCGCCGACCCGGGCATGCAGTACGACACGACCATCAACCGTTGGCACACCTGCCCGGAGTCGGGGCGGATCAACGCGAGCAACCCGTGCTGCTTCGTCGCGGAGACCCAGGTCGAGACATCCGAAGGGCTGCTGAGGTTCGACGTGCTCGACAAGCGCGCACGGGCCGGTCAGCAGCTGCCGCATGTCCGCGCCTACGACCTGGCGTCGGGCCAGCACGTGTGGCGGCGGGCGACGAACGTGTGGGTCGCCGGAGAGGTGCGCAACGTCGTCGAGGTCGTCACGGTCGGTGGCGTCAACCTGCGGTGCACGCCGGAGCACCGCTTCCTGCTCGCCGATGGCCGGTACGTGGAGGCGCAACTGCTCGACCCCGGGATGGCGCTCCGCGCCGTCGGGCCGGACGGTGACCGGATCGACCACGTGTCGCAGGTCTTCCGGATCGTTCTGCCCGAGCCGGTGATGGTGTTCGACATGGAGGTCGAGGGGACGCACAACTTCGCCGTGACGGACGACGGGGCGTTCAGCGATCACTCCGTCATCGCGCACAACAGCGAGTACATGCACCTGGACAACTCGGCCTGCAACCTGGCCTCGCTGAACCTCAAGAAGTTCTACGACTACGAGGCCGACCGCTTCAACGTCGAGGCGTACACGCGCGCGATCGAACTGACGATCACCGCCCAGGAGATCATCGTTGGGAACAGTTCGTACCCGACCGACAAGATCCGCGACAACGCCCTGGCGTTCCGCGAGCTGGGGCTGGGGTACGCGAACCTCGGCGGACTGCTGATGTCGCTGGGCCTGCCGTACGACAGCGACGAGGGCCGGGCGTGGTGTGGGGCGCTCACCGCGCTGATGACGGGCCACGCCTACCGCACGTCGGCGGAGATCGCGAAGGTGACCGGGCCGTTCTCCGGCTACCCCCGCAACGCCGACGCCATGCTGCGCGTGATCGAGATGCACGGCGACCAGGCCGAGAAGATCGATCCCCGCCCGCTCCCCGGCGACCTGCTCGGTGCGGCCAAGCGCGCCTGGAAGGAAGCGTACGCAGTCGGCGCGGAGCACGGTTTCCGCAACTCGCAGGCGACGGTCCTGGCACCGACCGGATGTCTGGTCGGTGGCACGCTGGTGCCGACCGAGCATGGGCTGGTGCGCCTGGAGTCGTTGGGGGACCCGGCCGGTGAGCGGTGGCAGGGCCTGGGAGTCCAGGTGGCCACCGACGAGGGCCCGCGTGACGCGACCCGCTTCTACGTGAACGGTTCGGAGTCGGTCGTGACCGTCTCGACGACACGTGGGTACCGGCTGCGTGGCACCCCCCGCCACCGCGTGAAGGTCGTCACCGACACCGGGGAGTGGGTGTGGCGGCGGTTCGACGAGCTGCAGCCGGGCGACCGCGTCCCGCTCGCGCTCGGCCAGCTGATCGACGAGCCCCGGAGAGTCGCGCTCCCGCCGCTGCCCGACGGTGACGTGGTCCCCCCGCGGCAGCTGACCTCGCAGTTGGCGTGGCTGGTGGGCTGCGTCCTCGGCGGCGGTTCGGTGCGCGACGGCAGCGTCCGCGTGCACGTGCCCGCCGATGACTTCGACCGGGTCGAAGACGTGCGTCTGGCCGCCAAGGAGCTGTTCGACGTCGAGCCGCAGGTGTCGCAGCGCGCTGACCGCGTCGACGTGGTGCTCGCCTCTGACCGGCTCGCGGCGTGGTGGGACGCGTGCGGTTTCGCTGGGAAGCGATCGCCCAAGGGAGCCCGTGTCACGCAGGTCCCCGACGCGGTGCTGCACAGCAACGACCGGAAGGTGTACTCGGCGTTCCTGCGTGGCCTGTTCCACGCCGGCTCGAGCGGGCACGCCGCCGGCATGCCGTGGTCCACGACGTCCGAGGAGTTCTGCGATGAGGTGCAGACGTTGTTGCTGGCACTCGGCACCCCCTCGACCCGCCGGGTGCACCACGACGCGACCGGAGCGACGGTCGCTGTGCTGGACGTGGATCGGCACGTCCCGGCGCAGGATGACGAGGTCGACCTGGTCGGCGCCGACGCCACCGGCCACGGCGGCGCCGACGTGGAACCGGTTCCGCCGGCCCGGTGGCTGCTGGACACGGTGGTGAGTGCGGAGCTCGGCCACGACGAGCTCACCTACGACCTGTCCGTCCCCGACAACGTCACCTACGTCGCCAACGGGTTCGTCAGTCACAACACCATCGGCTTGGTGATGGACTGCGACACGACCGGCATCGAGCCCGACCTCGGGCTGGTCAAGACCAAGAAGCTGGTCGGTGGCGGATCGATGTCGATCGTGAACCGCACCGTGCCCCAGGCCCTGCACCAGCTCGGGTACAACGACGAGCAGATCGAGGCGATCGTCGCCCACATCGACGAGCACAACACGATCGACGGCGCCCCGGCGCTCCGAGACGAGCACATGCCCGTCTTCCAGTGCGCGATGGGTGACAACGCCATCCACTACATGGGGCACGTGAAGATGATGGCGGCGGCACAGCCGTTCATCTCGGGTGCCATAAGCAAAACTGTGAACATGCCCGAATCGGCCACCGTCGAGGACGTCGAGCAGCTGTTCTACGACGCGTGGCAGCTGGGCATCAAGGCGATCGCGATCTACCGCGACAACTGCAAGGTCGCACAGCCCCTGTCGGTCACCAAGACCGACGAGGCGGGATCGCCGGTGGCGTCCCCCGCCATCGACACCCGCGACCGGATGGTCCGCCGGAAGCTGCCCAAGCAGCGGCCCAGCCAGACGATCTCGTTCCGGGTGGCCGACGCGGAGGGCTACCTCACCGCTGGGGAGTACCCCGGTGACGGGATCGGGGAGATCTTCGTCAAGCTCGGCAAGCAGGGTTCGACCCTGTCGGGGGTGATGGACGCGTTCGCGATCAGCGTCAGCCTCGGTCTGCAGTACGGCGTGCCGCTCGACGTGTACGTGCAGAAGTTCATGAACATGCGCTTCGAGCCGGCCGGGATGACCGACGACGAGGAGATCCGCTTCGCGACGTCGATCATCGACTACCTCGCCCGCAAGCTGGCGATCGAGTACCTCCCCGCCGACAGGCGCGCCGACCTCGGGATCTACACCACCGACGAACGCACCACCGCCCTCGACGCCCAGTACGGCGGCGGGTCGACCGACGCTTCCGCGGCAACGCCCGTCGCACCGACGACGCGTGCCGAGGCGCTCCCCGCAGTGCCGGCTGCCGACTCGCCGGCGACGTACGACGCCGACGCCCCGCTGTGCTACTCGTGCGGGACGCCGATGGTGCGGGCGGGCAGCTGCCACCTGTGCGAGCAGTGCGGGGCGACGAGTGGCTGCTCGTGAGCAGCATGGCCCAGGCTGGACCATGCTCGACCGCGACGAACCCGGGCCGAGACGCTCCGCCACTCATCGGGTGGCGTGCACGACCACCCGCACGTAATCGGCCCACCAGTGGCCGTCCTCGTCGCGGAGCACTGGCTCAAGCAGCGCCTCGGCCCGTGCGAGGACCGCCGCGGCCACCTCGTCGTCCATCGCACGGAACGTGTCGCCGAGGAACGTGGTCAGCCATGAGCGGATGCCGCTCTCAAGAAACGTCGGGCGCGGGTGAAGCTCACACCGCGACACCGTGAACCCGTGGCGCTCGAGGCGCTGCCGGTAGGCATCGGCTGACGGGAAGAACCAGGCCGGCAGCGGCCGGTCCACCGCCTGCGCGTCGAGTGCCGCTCGGGCCGCGACCCGGATCGCGGCGACGTTGCCGCGGCCACCGAACTCGGCGACGAAGCGGCCATCTTCCACCAAGACACCGGCCACCCCCGCGATGACCGCGTCGGCGTCGGGCATCCAGTGCAACGCGGCGTTGGAGAACACGGCATCGAAGGACCCCAGCGTGTCGCCGAGTTGCTGCCCGTCCACGTGGTACGCCTCGATGCCACGGGTCCGCGCGGCCTGAACCATGTCCGGTGAGCTGTCGACCGCCACGACCTCGGCTCCCCGTTGGGCGATCGCGACCGACAACCGCCCATCACCACACCCCAGGTCGAGGATGCGCTCACCGGGGCGGGGATCCAAGACTTCGACGAGGGCAGCAGCCAGCTCGGCCACGAACGCGGCGTGCTGTTGGTAGGTGTCGGCATCCGCGCTCCAGCTCAGGGGGCAACCTTCCGGGTGTCAGCGGCTTGACTGCTGATGCGCCCCTGGTGCCGACCGGACCAGCGTCACTCGTCGCGGCCGAACCAGGATCACTCGTCGCGGTCCGACAGGGACGGCACCAGGAACGCGATCACGCCGGCCAGGAACAACACACTCCCGACGGTCGTCAGCAGGTCGCCGTCGCGGATCCCAGCCATGAGGAACAGCACCACGCCCGCGAGGAACAGCAGCCATCCGACGAGCTGGCAACTGCCGCCCTGGCGGTCGTCAGGCACGGCAACGATCGGGCTGACTGGTCCGCTCCCGGGTCACCACGGCGAGCGAGCGTAGCGGTCGCGCCACGCCCGCTGGCTGGCGCCGGCGGGAATAGCGGAACCGACCACGTAGCCGTGGCCGAGGACACACGAACCGTGGATCATCGCTCCGAGGCTTGAGACCCATGACAGGCACATGACGACGGACGCGCACGCCGTAAGCGTGTTGGAACGACTCGATCTCGAGGCGCAGATCCGCCAGCTCCTCGTCGTCCACCTCTACGGTTCGCGACCCCACCAGGTCACTCAGCAGGAGGCAGCTTCCAACCGACGCTTGTACGGCGCCGCGACGCCTGCCAGCGTGATCTCTGCCGTCCGCCCCGGCGGGGTGGTCTTCGTCCGTCACAACCGCAGCGATCCACAGGCGTTCGACGTGCCGACCGGCAACCTGCGTCGACGCGACCAGATCACCCGCCTCACGGCTGGCCTGCAGCAAGCGGCCTGCTCGTCGGTCGGTATCGGTCTGCTGGTCGCGACCGATCACGAGGGCGGTCCCGTCACCCGCCTGCCCGGTTCGCACCCGATCGGCGGCGCCGAGCTGGGTGCAGCCGGGGACCTGGGCGTGGCCAGGCGCGCGGCGGTCGCCGCCGGGCACGAACTGGCTGCGGTGGGCATCAACCTCAACCTCGCACCCGTCGCGGACGTCAACACCAAGCCAGGTAACCCGGTCATCGGCGACCGGGCGTTGTCCGCCGACCCCAAGGCCGCGTCCGACCTGGTGCAGGCGCAGATCGCCGGTTACCACGACGCGGGGATCGCCGCGACGGCCAAGCACTTCCCGGGCCACGGCGGCGCGGACGTCGATAGCCACGAGCGCACGCCGGTGGTGAACGCTCGCCGACAGGTGTGGTCTGACGTTCACCTGCCGCCGTTCGTCGCCGCCGTGCGCGCTGGCGTCGACGCGGTCATGACCGCCCACCTGAGCGCTCCGGCACTCGACGCGGCAGGGACGCCAGCCACCCTCTCACCGCGGATCGTCGGCGGCCTGCTGCGCCAACAGATGGGCTTCGACGGCGTGGTGGTGACCGACTCGCTGTGGATGGGCGGGGTGCGGAACGGACGTGATGATGGCGAGATCGTGGTTGCGGCGCTGGAGGCGGGCTGCGACGTGCTGCTGATGCCCGCGGACGCCGCCACGGCTGTGCGCGCCATCGTGGGCGCCGTGAGATCCGGCCGGCTCTCACAGGAGACGATCGCCGACGCGACCAGGCGGGTTCTGCGACTCAAGGCACAGCTCGGGCTGCTGCCCTCCGGACGCTGAGGATCCTGCATCGGCGGCCAGGGTGCGGACGCCCGGCCGCGGAGGGCGTAGCGGCCGTCCTCTTGTCCACACCGGGGTCGGGTCTGGGTGGCTGTGGCGTCACACCACTTCGTATGATGGGGTCGAACGTCAGTTCGGTCCACGGGAGGAGTGGCGGTGTCGGCGGCGGTGGTGCAGGCGCCGACCGTGTTCGACGCGGAACGTCTGGAGGGGTTGGCCAGCGCGGTCGACGGGGTGGTCGCCGCCCGTATCGACGAGTTGGGCGACGACGAGATCCGCGCCGAGCTCGAGGCGGTCGAGGTCGCCCGCCGCCGTCTGGAAGCGCGCGCGTGCCGGCTGGCCGCAGCGTTGTCGGAGCGCGCCGCCCGCCGCGCCGCCGAGACCGACCCCCACGATGTGCGCGCCGGTGAGCGCGCCGGCCGGCAGGTCCGCCGCGACCTGGCCGACCACCTCAA
>JAHWKW010000024.1 GCA_019347675.1 Actinomycetota bacterium
CTTCTTATCGGCATGTGGCGGGGCAGCCCTGTCGCAATGGCCGCACTGTGACCTAGGGTGACGGATGCGACACCTAGCTAGTCCATCTTCGCGCCTCGGCTTGGTTGCGCTGACGTACGCTGTTGGCATGAGCGGCACGAAGAACCCCGTCTACCTGGACGCTGATCTGTTGGCGCGTCTCGAGGGGTTGGCTGACGAGGCCGGGGTCGATCGGGACGCCTACGTCGAGGACGCGTTGCGCCGCTACCTGGCGGGCCGGGATCTGGTTGCGCTGCAGCGCGAGGTTAGCTCCCGAGCCGACCTCGCGTTCGACGATGCGCTCGAGCTGGTCTACGCCGAGCGAGATGCCGCACGAGCCGAGCGCGCATCCGGTGAGGCGGGTTCGCAGCCTCGGTGACGCGCGCGGTCGTCGACGCCAACGTGTTCATCAGCGCGTTAATCTCCCCCGGCGGAATCGCGGCACGGCTCGTGCAGCACACCGCCAACCGTGACTTCGAACTGGTGATGTCGCCCCGGCTGCTCCGGGAACTTGCGACGGTGACGGGACGGTCGAGGTTCCGCCAGTACTTCTCGGTCGAGGAAGCCGAACGGCTGATCACCGACCTATGGGATCTCGCCCTGCGGGTCGACGACGCTGACGACACCCCGACGGTGACGAGGGATCGCGACGACGACTACCTGATCGCACTTGCCCGTACGTCAGCGGCCGACGTGCTGGTCACCGGCGACCGCGACCTCCTGGACCTGCAGCTAGCCGATGTCGAAATGCTCGCTCCCCGCGAGTTCGTCGAACGGCTGGACACGGGTGAGGTCGCGACCGAGGAGTGACCGCCGCCGGGGCTGCTGGACCAAGGCTGTTGGAACGAAGGAGCTGAGCGAGTGGGATCAAGGGCTCGACGGGCGCCGATCTTGGGCCCGAGTGGTGGACGGAGCACGCGGGTGTGGAATGGTCGCACTGGGATCGCTGGTACTGCGTGGCCTGCGTCGAGGAGTTCGCGGGCGACTGGGATGCGCTGGCCGAGCGGCTGGCCGACCGGTCGGGACTGCTGCACTCGGGCCCGGACGCGGAAGCCAACTTCAGCCACCTCGACGACGTCGTGTCGCGGCTCGACGCCGCGGGGCTTGACGCGAGCGAAGTCATGGAGCCTGAGCCGTTCGGACACGAAGGTCCGGTCCCGGGCGCGACGCAACGTCCTCGACCAGGGCTGGGTGGTCGCGACTACACCGAGGCGGTGATCAACACCCCACGCAGGCGGTTGCGCCGTCGGGCCCTGCGGGGCGCCTGGCAGGCGTTCCCCCTCGACCCGGCGGGGCCGTTCGAGCTGCTTGCCGCGGCGTGGGAGGACCGCGATCACGTCTCCGATCAGGCCACACCGTCCGCGGCTAGTGATGCTGGACCAATGCTGAGCTGATGCTGCCGCCTATGCCGCGTGGTACATCTCGTGGGACATCTCGTAACACGCCTATGCTGACGCCGTTTCCACGGCTTGACGCCCGGGCAAGGAGGTTCCGACCGTGGCGAGAAGCCACCGATCGGTCCCGGTCGACACGCAAGCTGCTGGCGCAGCTCGAGGAGCTCGCCAGGCAGCGCGCAGTTCCCGTGACGTTCGCCGAGGAGGTCGACGCCCGGCTACGGCTGCTGATCCAGCACGCCAGCGAGGACCGGGTGCGGCGCTCGGCCACGCCGCCGCCGACCAGCAACGCGCCCAGCAGACCTACCGCCGGCTGCTCGGCGATCAGAGCCGGTGAGCGCTGGCCAGATCTGGCGACGCCCGGATGGGCTCCGGTGGGTCGAGATCTAGGCCCTCCCCGTGGAGGCGTCCGGATGGCGGCTGATGGTTCCACTATCGGGCGCGACGACGCCCCCGACGCACCGCCGCTCGTGGTCACCCTCGACCAGCGCTGGCGTGCTCGCGTGCACCTGCTGACCAGCGCCCCGGGCGACCAGCTCGGCGAGCCGGAGACGCAGCTGCGCTCCGGAGCAGGTCGAGCCGCTGCAGGCGGCCGCCCGCAGCCTGGTCGCAGGGGCGTAGCAGCTCACCTCGGTTACACCTTTTTCAGATATTGACCGGAGGGTGTGTCATGGGGTCCTCGCGTGCGGAGCGCTTCGCGGCTCTCGACGAGCAGCTCGAAACCGCGGTCAAGGCCGCCGGCGGCGACTCCACGCGGGTGATCGTCGGCGACGCCGACCCGGTCGAGCTCCCCGCCGAGTCACTCAAGGCGCTGCACAAGGTCGTCCACGGGTTGGCTTCAGGAACCGATCCGATGCTGACCACCACCGAGGCGGCCGACTTCCTGGGCGTGTCGCGCCCCTATCTCACCAGGCTGCTGAAGGCCGGCAAGCTGCCCTACCGCAAGAAGGGCAACCGCCATCGGGTGCCGGCCTCGGCGGTCCGTGACTTCAAGACCCGTCGTGACCGCCGGCTCGAGCAGCTCACCGCCCTCGCGGAGGTCGAGGAGGGCCTGGGCGTGCGGTGAGCCATCCCGAGGATCTCGTCGCCGTCCTCGATGCCAACGTCCTGTACCCGCAGTGGCTGCGCGACGTGGTGCTCACCCTCGCCGTGATGGGCTACTTCAACCCGATCTGGTCCGACCGGATCCATGGCCAGATGCGGCGCAAAGTCCTGTCCGACCATCCCGACATCGACCCACAGCGGTTCGACGACACAACGATCGCGGCCCTCCGCGCGACCTTCCCCGACGCCTGGGTCGACGTGCCGGATGATCTGGTCGCCGAGATGGACAACGGGCCCGAGGACCGCCACGTGCTCGCCGCCCCGATCGCGGCCGACGCGCACCTGATCGTGACCGCCAACACCAGCGACTTCCGATCGCCCCGCTTCGTCGAAGCCTGTCACGTCACCGTCGAGGACCCAGCGACGTTCCTGACCACGGTCCTCGACGACCACCCGGATCTCATGAGTTCCATGCTCTGGCACCTGGCGACCAGCCGCCGCAACGTCGCCACCATCAACGACGTCCTCGAGCAGTTCGCCTGCAACGAGGCACTCCGACCGTTCGTCGAGCACGCACCCACCACGCTGCTGTAGCGCACCGGCCTCCACGCGACCCGCGTCGCCGATGTCACATCCGACGTGCCTCGGTGAGGACTTCCTGCACGGAGCCAGCATCGGGACACACCAATGCACTGTCGAAGTGAGACGGGCGGCGGGCACCGCCCGTGTTGAGCGTGAAGAAGGTGCTCGCCGGCCGCGGGGCGGTGGACTACTACCTCAACCAGACCCGCCACGGCCTGGGGGACTACTACCTGCCGAACCCGCCCGACGAGCACACAGGCGACAGTCAGCGGCGGGCGCTGTCGGCGCCCGGGTCGTCGTGGTGGGGCGGCGGTGCCGAAGCGCTGGAGCTGTCCGGCGAGGTGGCGCGTCGCGAGTTCGTGCCGCTGTACGCCAAGGGCGTCATGCCAGGCCGGGGCTATATCGGTCGGAAGTTCCGCCTCCCGGAGGAGGCAGCGGCCGCCAAGGCGGAGGCATTGCGACAGGCTGCCGAGATCGAGGATCCGTACGAGCGGTGGATGGCCCGCCATCGGATCCGCCGGCGGGGTGTGCAGGCGTCGGTCGCCGCGTGGGACTGCACGTTCTCGCCCGTCAAGTCCGTGTCGCTGCTGTGGGCGTCCGGCGACCCGGCGATCCAGGAGCAGGTGTGGGCGGCGCATCTTTCGGCGGTGGATGCGGGTCTGCGCTACCTCGAGGAGCACGCGGCCTACGTGCGGGCCGGCGCCGGCGGTGTCCGTGTGCTGGACACCACCGGGTTGGTCGTCGCGCGGATGAACGAGTGGACCTCCCGCGACGGCGACATGCAGATCCACACCCACTGCCTGGTCCTCAACCGCGCCCAGACCGCGACCGACGGGAAGTGGCGGGCGCTGGATGGCCGGACGGTGCTGGCAGCGCGGACCGGTGCCGGCGCGATCTACAACCGCACGCTCGAGGCGGAGCTGACCCGACGGCTCGGGGTGGCGTGGCGGGATCGCCCCGACGGCCTGCGCGAGCTCGAGGGGTGGACGGTGAACTCATCGAGCTGTTCTCGACCCGACGCCGCGCGATCTCGCAACGGCTGGCAGAGATGGCCGACGCCTACCGCGACCGCTACGGCATCGACCCGCCGGCGGCCGTGCTGTCATCTATGGCGCAGCATGCCACGCTGATCACCCGGCCGGCCAAGCGCGACATCGACGCGGCCGCCGCGCTCGACAGCTGGGAGCAGGCCGCCCGCGAACAGGGTCGAGCACTGGCTGACCTGCCACGACGCGTCCTCGGACGCCGACCAGCATCACCGGACACCGGCACCGCACCGGCCGATGACACCTCGGTGGCGGCCGTGCTGGACCGGCTGGCGGCCAGCGGCCGAGCGACGTTCACCCGCCACGACCTGCTGCGCGCGGCACTGGACGTGCTCCCACCCGAGGAAAGGCGACCGGAAGCGTTGCGCGGCGAGGCGGAACGGCTCGCCGAACGGGCCATCGCGTCAACCGAACTGCTCACGGTCACCGCGCCAGACCCGATCGGCGTGCCTGACGCGCTGCGCCGCCGGGATGGCACCAGCGTCTACGAGCAGCCGCAACGCCAGCGCTGGACGTTGCGAACGACTCTGGATCAGGAACGGTGGCTCCTCGACGTCGCGGCCGAGCCGACCCGTCGGAGCGTGCCGGAGCGTGCGCTGGAGGAGGCGATCATGGCGCATGACCTCAGCGACGACCAGGCCGGGGCGGTCCGCGAGCTCCTAGCCGATGATCGCCGGGTCGGGCTGCTGATCGGGCCCGCCGGGGCGGGCAAGACCCGCACCCTGCGAGCCGTCGTCGATGCGTGGGCCCAGACCCACGGTTCCGTGATCGGGCTGACGGTGTCGCAGGCGGCAGCCAACGTCCTCGCGGCGGAAGCCGAGGTCCGGGCGGAGAACACCACGAAGTGGCTCTACGAGATGCGACGCGGCCGCTGGCACCTGCCGTCCGGTGCGCTGGTGCTGATTGATGAGGCCTCGATGGTGGCCACGTCGGACCTCGTCGACCTCGTCGAGCAGGCCCGACGTGCCGGTGGGAAGGTGCTGCTGGTCGGCGATCCGGCACAGCTGGCGGCCATCCACATCGGTGGGGCGTTCGACCTGCTCGCCGAACGGCACGGCGCCACTCGGCTGCGGGAAGTGCGCCGCTTCGCGCAGCCGTGGGAACGCGACGCCAGCCTCCTGCTGCGCCGCCGTGACCCCGCAGCGCTGGCCGAGTACGCGATGCGGGACCGCATCCACGCCGGCACCGACCGCGACATCGAGATGCAACTGTTCGACGCCTGGCGCGCCGACGCGCTGTCCACCGGCACGGACGGTCGGCGTCGCAGCGTGCTGATGATCGTGGCGACCAACGAGCAAGCCGCCGTGGTCTCGGAGCGGGCCCGGCACGCGCTACTCGCCGCCGGCACGGTCAGCGACGGCCCCACAGCGCAGCTGCGCGACAACGCCGCATCCGTCGCCGACCACATCGTCACCCGCCGAAACGACCGCCGGCTGCGCACCTCCAACGGTGGATGGGTCGTCAACGGCGACGTCTGGACCGTCCTGACCGTCCACCCCGATGGTGCCCTCGACGCCCGCCGGCACAGCGACGGCTCGACCATCACCCTGACCGCCGACTACCTCGCCCACCACGCCCACCTGGCCTACGCGACCACCGCGCACCGGGCACAGGGCATGACCGTGGACGTCTGCCACGCCGCGATCACCGCCGACGCCAGCCACGAGCAGCTCTACGTCGCCGCCACCCGCGGCCGCACCGCCAACCACCTGTGGGTTATCACCGACTCCGACCGGGACGTCGTGCGCGACCCTGACGATCTGCCCGCTGCCGAACACGTCCTGGCGCGCGTGCTTGAACGTCGCGACCCCGACCGGCTGTCGACCCACCAGACGATCGCCGACTCGCTGCGGGAGATGGGATCGCTCGCGCGACTCGGCGCCATCTTCGAGGACGCCGCACGCACCGCCACCGACCAGTTGCTCCGCCAGCAGCTGAGCCGCCACGGACTAGCCGACGCTGCTGGGGGCCCGCAGTGGCGCACGCTGGTCGCCCGTGTGCGCCAGGCCGCGCTGGCCGGCTACGACGTTGCGGCACTGGTCGACGAGGCCATCCACCTACGTGCCATGGACGACGCTGACTCCACCGCCGCGGTCATCCACTGGCGGATCGGCGTGCTGACCGACAACACCACTCCCCTCAGGCACCGGGGACCACTCGCGTCGCTGCCGCCCACGGAGGGACCGGCCATCGAGGTCGCCCGACAGACCGGTGAGCTGATACGCCGGCGCTGGCGTGACCTGCGGACTGCGCTCGCCGTAACCACTCAGGCGCTCCCGTGGGCCGAGGCGCTCGGCCCACGCCCAATCGAACCTGACGAGGCTTCCGCTTGGCTCACCGCAGCCACGGCCATTACCGCTTACCGGGAACGCTACGAGCTGCCCGAGCACACCGACATGCTTGAGGAGCGGCCTCCCGCGAGCCGAGCTGATGCCCGCGCCGCCTGGGATCACGCGCGCCTACAAGCCGACCGCTACCTCTCGCGACGGCTCCGCGACCTCGACGACGACCAGCTCACAAAGCTCGATGCGCGGATGGCGGCCGCCATCGAAGCACGGCCGGTGTTCGACCCGTCGGAGCTTGAGGCGGCCCGAAGAGACCTGAGCGCCATCGAACGACTTTCCGCCATGCCAGCAGGGACGGCCATCTCCGACCAGCGACGGCGCCTTCGTCGCCGGGTCGAAACGCTCGAACATGCACGCCTCTCACATGCCGACTGGCGGCGACGGGCACATGAGGCGGCCGCCACCCGGCGCCGCGTCGAACTAGAACGGCGGCAACGTTCGACCAGCCGCCGGCCTCTCCATCGGACCGCCTGACTCGCCTCCTATTCGGACGCGAGCACTCCCGACGGCACGAACGGCCCTCTCCGAGGTGATGGGGCGCTCGATGCCGCCCGGGTGTTCCTTGACAAGAGTGACCGCACCCATTCGAACGCGGACCCTCGCTGAAGAGGTGACGAGACGACGGAAGCCGCTGGCCGCCGGCTTCCTTCCTCGTATCGACCCGGACCGATACCAACTATCCCGAGTACCGCGCGCACATCGCAGCGGTTTCGACCGCCAGCTCGTCGACGGCCAGACGTACATAACAGTCAAGCCCCGGTGCGGTCCGAGAAGGTCAACGCCGGGGTGAGGTCATGTCGCGACCGCAGTCCTTGGCCAGGGACGCATGGTCGAGACAGCGATTGGTAGATGCCGGTGAGCAAGCATTCTGGGGCAGCGGGCCATCGAACGGCATCTGCTCGTAGCAGTGGGATCCCCCAGCCAGCGAGCGAAGAGAATGCTCTAGGCGCCTAGCTCATCCAAGGCGCGAATGATCGCGTCAGGCAAGTCCCGGAACGGCATGCGGTACCGAGGGTTTCTTAGCTTTCGAGGTGTTGCACGAAGGCGCGGATCTCAGCGTTGCAGCGCTGAGCTGCCTGCATGTCCACCATGTGGCCGACCCCGGGGATGACCACGAGCCTGGAGTGCCCGATTCCGCCGTGTATGGGCTCCCACACCTGCCGGGGAGACCGCACGTCTAGCTCGCCGTACAGAAGCAGGGTCGGGACGTCGACCTCGGCGAGCGTGTCGCTCAGGTCGGCCTCGGCAAAGGCATGAAGCGCGGTCCTCGTCGCAGCCGGATGAAAGTCGGCAAGCATCGTCGCGAGCTCGTCGGCCAGCTCTGCACTCGATCCCTCGGGAAGTAGCGTGTCGATCAAGGCGGGGACCCACTGCGCCGGCGGCAACTCGGTGTTGCGCCGCGTCAGCTCGAGCCGGTTCTGGACCTCCTCGGCGGGAAGGGAGCCGCCCCAGCCCGCGTATGCCGACATGAGAATGAGAGAGCGGACGACCTCGGGATGCTGGCGGAACAACTCGAGCGCGAGACCACCGCCAAACGAGAGCCCAGCCACGTGTGCAGGGGCAAGATCAAGGACCTCGATGAACTCGGCAAGCCAGTCGGCCCAGTCCGGCAGCCGGGCGGTCTCGGGTGGATCGGATGATCGGCCTGCTCCCGGCGCATCCCACGCCACAACCCTGAACTCGTCCGACAGCCCAGCGAGCTGCCGCCACCACTCTCGGCTGTCAAGCGGCCAGCCGTGCAGAAGAACAAGCGGCCACCCCGAGCCCTTCTCCTGGTACGCGATCCGGTGACCACCAACGTCCACCTGATCCATGGCAGACCACCTCAACGTACCGTCGGAGTCACGCGACGCTCCCGACGAGTCCCGCACCATAGAGAACATCACAAGCGGCGTACAGAATCACTGCAGGCCGGCCACCAGACGCGACAGCGCCGACGCGACCGGAACGAGTACGAACAGCCATTTCGCGTCCGGGTTGCTGATCACCCAGCCTTGAATCACGGTTAGCGCATGCGGCTGACTTGAGCACTTGCTCCGAGGCTCTCCATCAGATCCGTTGCACCCCGATGCTCTTGGCTCCGGACCTCGAACGTCGTACCCGCGGCCGAAGACGCCCGTGGGTAGCGTCTTGTGGCGCGCCATGTGGCACCCCGAGGGCACCCCTGTGGAAACGGGCACATCCAGGGCGACGAGGTCTTGCTACGGTGAATCCGTGGCTGACCTGCGGTTTTGTGGCGGAGGGAGAGGGATTCGAACCCTCGAGACCCTCACGGGCCTACCCGCTTTCGAGGGAAGAACCTGGGGTGCCGCCCGATGTCGAAACCGGCTCTGAAGGGCCCCTAGGGGCGCGATTCCGCACCCTTCCGTGCCGCGTCGGGACCGTCTTAGATACGTCATGCCGTGTCGCTGGTGATCAGACGGTGATCAGAGACGGGACCACTCTCGCCGCCCGTCTCGCCCGCCGCAGACACCGACGACGACCCGGAGGAGGTGGTGGCCACCGCGCCCTGGGGGCGCGCTGATGGCGCCGCAGCCGGCCAGCAGGGAGTCGTCCGAGAGCATCCAGGCGCGGGACGTCGTCGCCTTCGGTCAGGAGATTGGCCGCGTCCTGTCCGACGGCCGGATCGTCGGTCGCGCCGAGCCGTTCGCGAAGGTGTTCGCGTCGAGCCGCGCGGTCAAGCGCGCCGTCGGTGTCACGGCCTGGGCGATCCTCGAGGACATCGCACTCGACGCGTCGCTCGACGCCGAGGGGCGCCTGGTCGCCGAGACCAACGTCCGCCGCATCGCGGACAACCTCGGGCTGTCCAAGAACACCGTCACCAAGCACCTCGGGAAGCTCCGCGAGCACGGCTTTGTGCTCCACGAGGAGCAGCGCGACGACGGCTCGGGGCGCTATGAGACGTCCCGGTACGTCCTGGATCCCTCCGCCTGTCTGGAGCGGTTCACCCACGCGCCGAAAGGCGGCGAGGAGGGCTCCGCCGAGCCGCGTCCCAAGAACTGGGACACGGGCCCCGATCGTGAGCCGCGTCCCAAGAAGTGGGACACGGTCGCCGTGTCCCAAGGCACGGGACACCGCGATCTGGGACAGAAGAACAAGAAGGTTGTTGTTCGGGAAGATCAACAACCACAGCCGGCGGCCGACTCGCCGCTGGTCGACCGGCTGATCTCGGTCGGCGTCGCCGCCGACCGCGCCCAGTCGCTTGTCGCCGAGCATCCCGAGCAGCAGGTCGCCGACGCGCTTGACGCGGTCGAGGTCTGCGATGTCCGCAGCCGCGCCGGCTGGGTGGTGACCGCGATCCGCCACGGATGGGATGTCTCCGAGGCCGCCGACAAGCGGCGCAAGCAGCGGGCCGTCCGGCGCCTCCGGGCTCAGGAGGGGGCCCTCCGGCGCCTGGCCCAGGAGCGCGAGGACGAACGGCGGCGACGGGCCGCGGCCTGGGAGGCGGCCGTCTCGGCCGCCCTCGACGACGCGGAACTGACGGGCGCGCTGTGCGACGTCACGACGCCTGTGGGCGCGCTCGGCCGCCGGTCGGCCCCGATGGCGGTGAGCCAGCTCGTCGCGTGGGCGGTGGCCTGCCACGTCGCGGATCCGGCCGCACCGCTGGCCCACCTGCTCCCAGAGGCCCTCGCGGCGTCGGTGGAGGACACCGGACGTCCTGCCGTCTCCGGCGCGTCCCGGGACGTCCCACAACGTCCCAACGACCGCGACCTCCCCGACCCGCCAACTCCCGCACGGCACGCCGCGCCGCTGCACGAGCGAGTCGCCCGACTGCTGCCGGCGATCGACCACGACCTCCCCATCCCGACCACCAAGGAGGAGCACCCATGAACACCGAGCACGAACGCACCCTTGCCGCGATCGAGCAGCGGGCCCTGGCCGAGGGCGTCCCCCCCTCCGACACCGACGCGTACATCGCCGACGAGCTGCGCGTCCCCTACGACCACTACGTCGCGTACCTGCTGGTGTGGGGTGCGATCGAGGCCTACAGCCTCGCCTACCCCGAGCGCAGCGGACGTCTGCGCGTCGTTGACCTCGACGCGGATAGTCCGCAGGCGCAGCTGCCGCCGAGTCTCCGCAGGCTCTTCGAGCTCGCCGGGACGATCCACGAGGCAGCCGTCAACGGCGGCGAGATCCGTGTCGTGGTCCGCGAGCAGGCCCGCGACCTGATCGGCGAGCTGCTCAGGCTCGCCGAGACGGTCCTGCAGCTGTCCGACCTGCAACACGCGCCGGGCGACGAGCGCACCGGGGGTGCGGCATGACCGCGCCCCACGAGACCGACCGGTTCCGAAACGCCGCCACCTACACCGTCGCCGTCACGTTCACCGTGGCGGGCGGCGCCCGGCCACGCACGGCTCACCGCCGCGCCGAGAAGGCCGCTGAGCGGATCACAGCCGCGGCCGCCCGGCTGGCCGATGTCGTCGACGTCCACGCGGCTGTCGGCCTGACCGGCAGCGACGGGGAGCTGCTCGCTCTGAAAGTCGTGCGGTTCACCGGCGCGAACACCGGCCACGGCTCCTACGGCGAGCCCGACAAGCTCTCCCGCTACCTCGACCCCGAGCACGAGCGCGCGCTCGCGTCGCTCGAGGAGGCCAACGCTCGCCACCGCCGACACCGGCAGGCCGACCGTGACCGCCGCCTCGCCGTCGGCTGCCGCAACGCCTGGCGGCAGCCGTGGGATCCCGGACTCTTTTGCGAGTGCGTGTACTGCGAGCCGGACCGGCACCTGGACACGCTGACCGCCCTCGCGTCGGGTCTGCAGTTCCGGAGCCCGCGATGCGTCTGCGGACAGGTCGTTCCCGCGCCCGGAGCCCGTTGCTCAAGACACCGGACCGTCGAGATCGTCGTCCTCGAGGACGACGCTGAGGCGCTTCCACGCATCAGCGATCAACTCCGCGAAGCACAGCCGTGACCTCGCAGACCCGCAACCCCAGCTGCAACACCACGGCCTGTCCGACCGTGCCGCTGCAAGAGGAACACAGACTGGCACCGGGGGATGCGGCCTCCCGCCGGACGTCGCGCCGGCAGCGCTCCTGGGCCGGTGACGGCCGATGCTGAACATCGGCCGGATGGCTCCCGGAGGCGAGGACTACTACCTCGCCACGGTCGCCGACGGCGTCGAGGAGTACTACCTCGGCCGGGGCGAACTCCCCGGCCGATGGCTCGGCGCCGGCGCAAGCGCGCTCGGCCTGGCCGGCGAGGTCGCAGCCGAACAGCTCCACGCGGTCCTCGGCGGCCGCGACCCGGACGGCGACGAACCAGTCCTCGCACAGCGCCAGCGCAAGGTGCCGGGGTTCGACCTGACCTTCCGCGCACCCAAGTCCGTCTCGCTCCTCTACGGCCTCGGAGAGCACGACGTCTCCGAGGAGGTCCGCCGCGCCCACGACGCCGCGGTCGAAGCGGCGCTGGGCTACCTCGAACGCGAGGCGATCTGGACCCGGCGGGGGCGCGGCGGTGCCGTGCGGGTGCCGACGACCGGAGCGGTCGCGGCGGCCTTCATGCACCGCACCTCGAGAGCCGGGGACCCCCTGCTCCACACCCACGTCCTGGTCGCCAACCTCGGCCAGACCGCAGACGACGGCGTGTGGCGGACGCTCGACTCACGGCGCCTGTACGCCCACGCCAAGACGGCCGGCTTCCTCTACCAGGCTCACCTCCGCGACGAGCTGACCCGTCGGCTCGGCGTCGCCTGGGAGCCAGTCACCAACGGAACGGCCGACATCCGCGGTGTCCGGCGCGACGTCATCGAGGCCTTCTCGCAACGGCGCGCCGAGATCCTCGCGCATATGCAGCAGCGGGGCGAGAGCTCCGCCCGTGCGGCGCAGGTGGCGACGCTCGAGACCCGCCCAACGAAGCCGGAGTTCGACGACCCGGTGACGCTGCGGGAGCGCTGGCGGCGACGAGCCATCGACCTCGGCTTCGACCCGCATCGCCTGGCCGACGTGCTGCACCGGCCCGACCTCCGCCCCGTCGGCGACGACCTGCTCGCGGCGGCCGCGGAGGAACTGCTCGGCCCCGACGGGCTCACCGAACGTGCCTCGACGTTCAGCCGGCGCGACGCCGTGCAGGCCTGGTGCGAACGGCTCACCGCCGGCATGCCCGCGGCCCAGGTCGAGCGCCTCGCCGATGCCCTGCTCGACGAAGACGCGGGCGGCGTGGTCGCCCTCGACCGAGCCGGCGGCCGCGTGCAGACGCTCTCCTCGCGAGACGTCATCCGCCGTCCCGACGGCACCGTCGTGGCGGCCGTCCCCGACGACAGGCGCTACTCGACACCCGAGTTGCTCGCTCTCGAAGCGCGCACCGTGCGAGCGGCCATCGAGCGCGCGGACGCGGCCGCCGCGACGGTCGGCCACGACATCGTCGACCGGATGCTCACCGACCGCCCGTCGATCAGCGACGAACAGGCCGAGATGGTCCGTCGGCTGACCGGCTCGGGCGCCGGCGTCGAGGTCGTCGTCGGCAAGGCGGGCGCCGGCAAGACCTACGCGCTGGACGCCGCCCGCGCCGCCTGGCAGGCCGCTGGCTACCGCGTCACCGGCACCGCGCTCGCCGCCCGCGCGGCGCTGGAGCTCGAAGCCGGCGCCGGGATCGACAGCTACACGATCGACCGGCTCCTGGCCGACGTCGCGCACCCGGAGTACGGCGGCCTGGCTCCCGAGTCGGTCGTCGTGGTGGACGAGGCGGGGATGGTCGGCACCCGCAAGCTGGCCCGCCTTCTCGACGCCGCGGCAGCCGCGGAAGCGAAGGTCGTGCTGGTCGGCGACCCACACCAGCTGCCGGAGATCGACGCCGGCGGTCTGCTCCGTGGCCTGGCGAACCGCCTGCCGGTCATCGAGCTGACCGAGAACCGCCGCCAGGTCGAGCCGTGGGAGCGCGACGCCCTCGACGAGCTGCGCCACGGCGACCCCGCCGTCGGGTTCGGGGCGTACCTCGACCGAGGACGGGTCCACGTCGGCGAGACCGCCGACGACGTCCGCGAGCAGCTCGTCGGCGACTGGTGGCATGCCCGGACCGAGGCCGGCATCGACGGCGTGATGGTCGCTGCCCGCCGGAGCGACGTCGACGACCTCAACGCCCGGGCCCGCGAGCGGATGGCCGCTGCCGGCGAGCTGACCCGTCCCGAGCTGGTCGCGGGTGACCGCAGCTTCCAGGGGGGAGACCGCGTCGTCTGCCTTCGCAACGACCGCCGCCTCGGCGTCGTCAACGGCACCCGCGGCGACGTCGTCGCTGTCGACCCGGAGTCGCGGTCGCTGACCATGCGCCGCGACGACACGAGCGGTCTTGTGCGGCTGCCGGCCGACTACCTCGACGCCTGCCACGTCGACCACGCATATGCCATCACCGGTCACAAGGCGCAGGGCCTGACGAGCGAGGCGACGTGGGTCCTCGGCTCCGAGGCGATGTACCGCGAGTGGGGTTACGTGGCCCTGTCCCGCGGCAAGCAGTCGAACCGTCTGTACGTCGTCGCGGGCGACGAGCTCCATGCATCCGCCCATGAGGCCACACTCGACAAGTCCAGGGATCCGGTCCGGCAGCTCGTCGCTGACCTGCGCCGGTCGCGCGCCCAGCACCTCGCCATCGATCAGACATCGGATGATCTCGCCGAACTGAGCGACGAGCAGCTCCGCGTCGATTGCCAGCGACTGCGGACCAGTGTCCTCGAAGCCGTCCGCTACCGCACTGACAAAGAGCGCGCACGGCTCGAGACCCGACGCGGCCAGCTCGAGCGGCAGACGCGAGCGCTCACCGAGCAGCTCCAGACGCTGATCCCCAAGCGACCCCGGTCAGGTCGAAGCCGAGCCGCGCACGACCAGGAGGTCGAGCGGACCCAGGCGGCTCTCGACCTGGCTCAGCGTCAGATGGATGACGTCACGAGCCAACTGGACGGGCTGCCAGAGCAGACGGCCTCGGCCCTTCACGACGTTGCAGGTGCGTTCGACCGCGTCGACCGCGAGTTGGACCGGCGTGTCGGCGAGCGCGTCCAAGCGGTCGCGTTCGACCCACCGACCCACGTCCTCGCGGCGGTCGGACCACGTCCGGGCTCGCCACGCGAGCGGTACCGCTGGACCGAGGCCGTCTCCGCCATCGAGAGCTACCGCGCGACGTGGGGCGTCGACGACGACCGCACCGCCCTCGGCGAGCGCCCTCGCGACCTCTCCCGGCGCCGTGAGCACGACGCCGTCGCGGCCCTCCTCACCGAGACGCGCCAAGAGCCGCTGCGCGACCTCGACGACCCCGCATCCGTCCGTGACCTGCCCGCGATCGAGCGGGCCTGACCGTGGAGGAACCCGTGGCCCAGCAGCCGACCGATGAGCAGGTGGCGACGATCGTTCGACACCTCGCGCGGAAGCAGCTCGAGATCGAGCGCGGCCTCCGTCCGCCGGAGCACCTTGCTCCGCACCTCACACCTGCCGCTTACCGTCACATGCGCCGCCGCCCATGCGAGCGCTTCCCCCGTGGAGGTCCCGTCCTGCCCAAGGATCTTGGCAGCGTCCGACTCACTCGGTATTCCGATGGCCACGTCTACGCCTCGCTCAGTACACGGCAGCAGGACGACCGCTGGGGCGCGCTCACCATGCAGCTGAAGCCGGGACCGGACGGCCGGTTCGTCGTCTCCGAGTTGGAGCGTGTCCGTCCACGTCCGCTGCAGCGCGAGACAGCACCTGAGCATCAACAGGACATCGAGGAGCAGATCCGCCGAGCCGATGATGAGCGCCGTCTGACGGAGGCCGCGTTGCGCGCCGAGGAGAAGCGGCTCTCGTCCATCAACAACGGCGAGGCCAGGACTGAGGTGAAAGACCTCGTGTCCGCCTACCGATCACGTCTGTCCGACCTCGACGCTGAGCTGCAGGACTTGGGAGGGAGGCAACAAGCACGAAAGGCCGTCAGTGAGCACGAGGCCCGCGACAGTGCAGCCAAGCCGGCCGCCTACATCACCAAGCTCCTCGGCGAACAGCCGACCGACGAAGGCCGCCTCGGGCTCTGGCGAGCAGCCCGCGACGCCATAGAGGAGTACCGCGCCCACTGGAGGGTCGATGGTGAAGCCGCCCTCGGTCAACCACCCCAGGACGAGAACCAGAGCCGCCAACGCGAGGAGGTCGTCCAGTTCGTGCGGACGATCACCCCGCAGCTTCGCCGCGGGACGGATCGTGTCGTGGGGCACGACCGCTGGATGGAGCGCGCAGACGGACTTGGTCGTTGACTGGCTACCCCCTGGCCCCTAGATGTGATCGAGTGAGCAGAGACCGTCTGAGCGTTGGCCACAGTGAGGGCATCGATGTCCGACTGGATCTGGGAAGAGCGCGTTGTCGACGCGATCGACGAACGGTTGGAGGCGCTCTCGGACGGATCGGAGGTTGACGCTCTTACCGCCGACTTGCTCACGGACACTCGAGAGGTCGCAATTGCGCACTGGGGTCCTCAGGGGGCCGCCGATGCGTCGACACCGGCGAGATGCAAGTGCGGTCAACCGCGTCCCTGCGGCACCACGAAAAGCCTCCACCAGGTCTATGTCGAAGGGAAGATCCCGGCGCATCAGTATCGACCTCTGCCGTGCCCGGCGCCCGGCTGTCCCGGCAGGTGAACTTCGCATGTCGGGACGGCAGGTTGGGGCGACACCCATCTGCGTGTCTCTCGTGGTGGGTTCGACCACGACGAGGTATGCACTCACGCGCTGTGGCTGATGGACCCTGCCACACACATGCTCGGCTTCGACGATGTTTCGTCCGACACGTCGCGCCTTCGAGCCCAGATGTGTGCGGCCCTTGGCGCCGGGCGTGGACGGCGGCCAAGACGGAAGTCGCGAAACCATTCCGAAGTTGAGCGTCAGCTCAGTTCAACCACAGGCCGCCACATCGAGACCAAACGCAGGGACCAGAGCCTTCCAAAGCTCCTCCACGAACTGGTCCCACTCGGTCGCGGGATCGTGCTCCGCCCGCGTTAGCTCGACCGCATGCAGGTACTCCTCGCGATAGATCTCGGGAAGATCCTCGACGCCAACGCCTTGTGCTGACAAGGTGCACTCCTTCACCGCCACCAGTCTCTCGGCTACTCGCCGGGCGGAGCCAGTTCACCATCTGGAGAGCTGTGGACAACTCGATCAGGCACGTCGTGCGGAGGCCACTCACCATCATCGGAGAGAGGTAAGCGGCTGAGTTCAGATCGGCGTCGTCGCCAGTCAGGCATGGCTTCGCTCAAGAGCCGTTCGAAGCGATCGGTGTGACCTGGCTCCACCAAGTGCAGCATCTCGTGAAGGATCACGTACTCGAGGCACGGACGGGGCTTCTGCGCAAGCTGCAGGTTTAGCCAGATTCTCCTGGCCTCCGGGTTGCAGGTCCCCCACCTCGTCCGCATGCGACGGACGCGCCATTCGACCCGCGCAACGTCCAGCTGCTCTTCCCACTTGGTGACCAGAGCTGGCAGAGCGTCCTTCAACTCTCGACGCCGCCACTCGTCCAGAATGTTGGCGCGCTCGTCGCGGTCTGCTCCATCCGGGACCGTCAAGACCAAGGTCCCCCGATCGGCGATCTCGACCCCCGACGCCTTCCCATCGGTGACAACCCGCAGCCGGTATCGCCTCCCCCATACATAGTGACTCTCGCCTGTTACCATCTCTCGAACGGATTGGCGGGGCTGGGCGAGTAGCTCGTCGCGCTGCTCTCGGATCCACGTCAACCGATCCACGACTGCCAGCCGCACCGCGTCGTCGTCCATGTGCTCGGGTGCAGAAACGCGAATTAGACCGTCCGGTGGGTAGACGGCGACGTGCAGGTTCTTGATCGGCTTGTGGATCACGTGCACGGTGAGGTCGCTCACCGTGATGGTCGACAGCTCAGTACTCATCCTGCGCCTTGATGATCTCGAACAGCTCTTCAGTGTTGTACTCGGCGTGCTCTTCGCGGCCCATGATGTCGGCGATGGCGCGGTGGACTTCCCGTTCCTTGATGCGGTGTCCGCGCCAGCCGTGATGCTTGGTGGTGCGGACGGCGTCGTCGATGGCGACGGCAAGCTGCTCGTTGCTGTCGAGGTTGTCGTAGAGGGCGCGTCGGGCAGGGCTGTCGATCGATGCCGGGTAGGACTCGCCGCCGGGCCGGACGACCTGGCCGGCGATCGTCTCCAGCTCCTTGAGGAACTCCCGGTAGCTCAGCGCACGGCGTCGGCGCTGATCGATGACGTTGTCGAGCAAGACCGACATCCGATCGTAGTACTTGGGGTTGACGGGCCGCTCATCGATGATTACCCGTCGGACGTTGTTGACGATCGTCTCCGCAGACAGGTCATCGTCGTGGCGGATGCCCTGCGGCAGGGAAGCGATCGCGCCGGCTGTGCCTCGTTCGACGATCAGCTGCACGAGGCCCTGCTCGTCGAAGTCGGAGAGGACTTCTGAGTCTTCGGCTTCGATGTAGCTGTCGAGCAGGTGCCGCATGTCCGGCTCGTAGACCTTCAGGTCTACGTAGTCGCCGCTGGCGAGCTTGACCTCACGGCGCACGTTCTCATAGTGCTTGACCTCCTCGGCGATCTCAGCCGTTTCTTGCTGGCTGTAGCCGGCCTCGTCCATCTCGTTGGCGAGATCGGCGTAGGCGCGGATGAACGAGCCGACGTGCTTGTAGAGCTTGAGACGCTTGGGCTCGTTGTCCTTCAGCTGCTGCTGGTCGCCGCTGTCGGTCGCACAGAAGTAGTGCAGGTAGTCGCTAGTGGACGGCCGCTGGCCGACGGGCTCGCACAGTGCCTTCACAGTTTCGCGCGTATCGTTCAGCCTTTCGCGAGCCTGGTCGAGCCGGTTCTTGACCAAGCCGGCGACGTCTTCGCGGTCGTAGTCCTCGAAGGCCGCCGAGGTGTAGTCGTGGACGGCTGACTCGAGTGACTTGAACAGGTCCTGGTAGTCGATGATGCAGCCATACTCCTTGTCCTCGCCGTCGAGGCGGTTGACGCGGCAGATGGCCTGGAACAGCCCGTGGTCAGCCATGGGCTTGTCGATGTAGAGGTAGGTGGCGGGCGGTGCGTCGAAGCCGGTGAGCAACTTGTCGACGACGATCAGCAGTTTCATCTGGCCGGGCTGTTCGATGAACTTCTGCTTGACGTCGTCCTCGAAGTCCTCGACGCGGCCGGCGGCTTCCTCCTCGCTAATGTCGAAATAGTCGGCGACCATCTTGCGGTAGGTCGCGTACTTCTCCAGCGCTTCGGTCTCGCCTTCGCCAGTCTCTTCGCCCTTGATCGTGTCGGCGGTCGGCCGGTAGCTGGTCACAATCGCGCACTTCTTCTTCAGCGATGTGCGGCTGAACGCCTCGTAGAACTTGCAGGCCTCGTAGATGGATGAGCAGACGAGCAGGGCGTTGCCGCGATCGTTCATCAGCCGGTCGCGGGTAGCCATGTCGAACATGATGTCGGCCACGATCTTGTCGAGACGCGACTGGGCGGTCAGCACCTTCTGCAGCGTTCCCCACCGCCGCTTCAAATCGGCTTTGGCGAGGTCGGACAGGCCATTGGTCTTCGCGTCGAACCACTTGTCGATCTTGCCGGGTGAGGTTATGCGCTGATCGATGTCGCGTGCTTCGTAGCGGAGGTCGAGGATGACGCCGTCCTCGACTGCTTCGTCGAACTTATAGGTGTGGATGTAGGAGCCGAACACCTCGATGCTGCGGGCCTTGTCGTCCTTCAGTAGTGGGGTGCCCGTGAAGCCTATGAACGTCGCGTCGGGCAGCAGTTGGCGCATGGCGGCGTGCAGCTTGCCGGACTGGGTGCGATGGCACTCGTCGACGAACACGAACAGGTTGCCGTGGGCCTTGAACCCAGAGGCGACTGCACGTTCGACGGCCTTGGCGTAGTCGTCCTCGTCGCCGGTGCCGGCACCGAACTTATGCACGAGGGTGCACAGAAGCCAGTCGGCGCCTTCGCGCAGCTGTTCGATCAGGTCGGCGCCGCTGCTGGTGCGGTAGATCTGTTCGTCGACGCCGTAGAACACCTTCTCGATCTGCTCGTCGAGCTCTTCGCGGTCGGTGACGATCAGCACGCGGGCGTCTTCGATGTTCTCCCGGATCCACTTGGCGAGCCACACCATGCTCAGGCTCTTCCCGGAGCCCTGGGTGTGCCACAAGATCCCGCCTTCGCGGTCCTTGACGCGCTGCTGGCCGGCCTTGACGCCGAAGTACTGGTTGTGCCGTGCGATCTTCTTGGTGCCGGCGTCGAACACGATGAAGTCGTGGATCAACTCAAGCAGCCTCTGCTTGCTGCACAGCTGGCACAGGGCGGCGTCCAGTGGGCTAGCGAGTTCGGACGGCTCCTTCCACTCGAGCCAGTACTTCTGCGGTGTCTGGATTACCGAGTAGCGCAGACCTTCGGTGTCGTTGCCGGCCATGACAAGCTGCACGGTGGAGAAGAACGGCTGGATGAACTCGGGCTTTTGGTTGTCGAGCATCTGCCGGATGCCCTCGGTGACCGAGACCGTCGAACGCTTCAGCTCGAGGACGGCGACGGCGATGCCGTTGATAGAGAGGACGATGTCGGGGCGCTTGTCGTGCTTGCCAGCGACGGTGACCTCTTCGGCGATGGCGAAGTCGTTGTTCTCGGGGTTGTGCCAGTCGACGTAGTTGATGTGCTGTGACTGCTGGCCGGCTTCGAGCTGGACGTCGTGCCCGTAGCGCAGCAGGAAGTAGACCTTGCGGTTGGCGTCATACAGGCGGCCGCCGCCGACGGCCGTGGCGCGACGGAGCTCGTGGAGAGCGCGGTTGATCAGTCCGTCTTCGTAGCCCTGCCGGCGGAGCCAGTCGGTGAGCCGCGGTTCGATGATGTTGCTGTTGTCGGCGGCGTCCTTGAGGTTGCCGCGGTACGTGTAGTCGAGGTCGTCGCCGAACAGTTCGACGACTCGCTTCTGTACGCGGCGTTCGAATTGGCCGACGTCGCTCATGCCGCTGCCTCCTCGGCCGGTAGGCGAGTGCGGCCGGTGAGGAGCTCCTGCATCATCCCGCGCTTGACGTCACGCGTCTTGGCGAGTCGTCGCTCTAGGGCGTTGATCTCGCTATCCATGTCGGTGAGGACCTCGGCAACTGAGTCCTGTTCTTCTCGTGTGGGGAGGTTGACTTCCAGGCTGCCTAGAGCACGTGCGTTGATGTGGACGACAGCATCGCCTTGACCGAGCCGTGCCTTCTCAGCGGCAACAGCGGGAGTGTTCAGTAGATGGCTGAGGAACACCGGGTTGTGGTCGCCGCTGGAGGGGCGTAGTACCACCAGGTCCCCGCCAGCGACTGCAGGACCTGAGCCGACATAGGCGAGGCAGGTGCCGATCTCGTCTGCAGTTTCGCCGGAGGACGTGAAGAGCAGGTCGCCACGCTGGATCGGTAGCGCGGTGTCCGCAACGTCTTGCGGCACGTAGTTGTTCAGTGAAGCGGTGTAGCTCCTGTACTTGGTGTAGAGCTCGCCGTAGCGTACGCACGGAACTCCTGCGGATGCCACGTCGTCCTTGCGGATGCCACGTCCCTTCATCCACTGACCAAGCTGATCAAGCCGATATCTGGTCCACTCCGAACGAGGCCGGGTGAGGTTAGACTGTCCAGCGAACAGTCGGCGTAACGCAGCCGCCTTCACCATCAGATGCTTGTCGATGAGCCGTTCGAGGGATTCGTTCAGTTCGTCGACATCCCGTAGCGCCCCTGCGATTCGCCGCTGCTCGGAAAGCTGCGGCAGCGGGACTGGAAGCGACGCGTACTCGCGGCTGTTGATGCCCGGCTGTCCGCTTCTCAGTGACATCCCTTCTACCCAGTCCCAGTAGGGCTTCGACCTCAAGTACTGGGACAAGAACTCGGGGTCGAGTTTGCGGTCGTCCACCCGCACCTGGATGAGGAAGCCGGCGTACACCAGACGCCCGTCCTGGGGACGATGCAGGTATGACTTGCCGACGCTGGCACCCGTTCGCGCCAGCAGAATGTCCCCGTACTCCAGGTAGTAGTCGGAAGCCGAAGGATCGCTAACCGAAACCTTCGGGGCGGGAACGAACCTGCCTGCGTCATCGATGTCAGTGATTCGGATGTAGGTGGGAAGGTCATGCCGGTAGGGCACCGCGGGTGCGTTGATGCCATAGGAGGGTGTCGATACGAGACACTCACCTAGCTCGACGATCGGCCAAGGGCAGCGCTCCAACGTGCTCGAGACTGCGGCGCCGGTCATGACGGTGTCTCCACATCCAGCATAGCCAAATGCTTGCTCACACGGGCGGAGATCGACTCCGTCTCGTCGACAAGACTTGGGAGTGTTTCGCTGTAGCGGTCGACCAGCTGTGCGATACGTCGGCTGATCCGTGAGGCCACAAACCCGATCTCGTCACCGATGGTGGAGCGGAGTGTTCCTATCCACTTGCTCTCTACCATCATCGCGCGGATTTCTTCGTCGCTCACGTCGTCGTAGGTAGAGGCGACCTCGTTGAGCAGCATTGCTTCGGCTTCGCGGAGGGTGGCCTTCTCAGACGTCAGTGCGTCGTTCAGAGCGAGCCACCGGTGGAGGACGTCCAGTTCGGCGAAGTAGCCCTCCCCGTCGTGTACTCCGACGTCCCACGGGCGCGTACCGAACTTGCTCTTCGCGATGCCCTTCGCCTGCTGGTACTCCGAGCTGTCCTCTGGGAACGCCTCGAGGATCAGGTCCTTGAGTTCGGCGACTCGGTCCTGCGCGTTGCCCTTCGTCACGCCGCTCGAACCCTCAAGGCCGTCGAGAGCCTCCCCTTCGACGGCGTGTTCCTCTTCGAACGCCGCGAGCTCCGCCTCGCTCGCCGCTACCGCTGCTGCCAGCTCATCGAGGCGCTCTTGGCGGTCGGGGAAGTAGCGACGGATGAGCAGATCAGGCGGCAGGAGGTCAGCCACGTACTTGATCTTCTTCCGGCCCTGCTTGAGGGAGAAGTCCTCGGTCTCGTTGTCGCGCGCCTCCCTAAGCACCCCGCCCACCTGCCAGCCCTCGGCAGCGATGAGGTAGACGTCGTCCTGCATCTCGGTGTCCCAGAAGTCCATGAACCGCTGGTAGATGTCGTAGCGACTGATCAGCGGGACGTCGGCGAAGCGGTCGAGTAGGTCATCGGCCAGTTGAATCCGCAGTTCCTTCGGCGACGTCTCCTCATCGATGGACATCAGCATCTGTCGGTGCGCTTCGTCCCACTCTTCGAACGTCTGATGGACGTTCGTGGCGAACGCCTGGAACTGAGCGTGCGACTCAACCGTCTGGCGAACCTTGTCGGCATCTACGGCCGGCTGCAGATAGCCGTCGCGACCAGCGGGCTCGAACAGCACGGAACGCAGGTCAGGCATGACCTGCCAGTATCGGTCGAGGTCGTCGACGTCCCGCCGGGGGATGCCGCCTTGCAGGTGGGCGGTGAGGTCTTGGATGTCCTCGGGTTCGCTGGAGTCGATGTAGCGGGAGATGTTCAGGTTGTAGTCGTTCACCTCGCTGGCGATCTCCTCCAACGGGACCAGCCGCGAGTAGCCGTCGATCTCTCGCTGAGTACGGAAGACGTCGACGATCTTATGGATGTCCTGTTCACGGAGCCGGTTCTTGTTGCCGTCCTTGATGTAGCCGCGGCTGGCGTCGATGAGGAAGACGCCTTCGCGCGTGCCCGCCTCCTTCTTGTCGACGACAAGGATGCAGGCGGGGATGCCGGTGCCGTAGAAGAGGTTGGCCGGCAGACCGATAACGCCCTTTATCAGGCCGCGCTGAAGCAGGTTGCGGCGGATGACCGCCTCGGCGTTCCCACGGAACAGGACGCCATGCGGGAGGACGACCGCGCCGGTGCCTGTGCTCTTCAACGACTTGACGATGTGCAGCAGGAAGGCGTAGTCGCCGTTACGGGTGGGAGGGACGCCGTACTCGAACCGGTCGTAGTCGTCGTTCTTGGGGTCGATGCCGTTCGACCAGGACTTTGTTGAGAACGGAGGATTCGCGACGACGAAGCTGAAGGTCTTCAGTCGGCCGTTCTCGGTGAACTCCGGGGAGGCGATGGTGTTGCCGTGGCCGATCTCGGCGGTGGGCTGGCCGTGGAGGATCATGTTCATGCGTGCCAGCGCCCAGGTGGCGTGGTCCATCTCCTGGCCGTAGATAGTGATGCTGCCGCCGGCTTCGTCCCCGGCCTTCACCAGCAGAGAGCCGGACCCGGCTGTGGGGTCGTACACGGTGTCGTCCCGGGTGGTGTGCGGTCCGATGCCGATGACCTGGGCGATGATCCGGGAGACCTCGGCGGGGGTGTAGAACTGTCCTTTGCTCTTGCCGGCCTCGGTGGCGAAGTGCCGCATGAGGTACTCGTAGGCGTCGCCGAGGAGGTCGTCGCCGGCAGCGAGGTTGTCGCTGAAGTCGAGCCGTCGGTGGAAGATGTTGACCAGCGCAGACAGTCGGTCGACCTTGTCCTTGCCGCTGCCGAGCTTGGCGGAGTCGTTGAAGTCGGCTAGGTCGATGACGCCTTGCAGGTCGTTGGCTTCGGCGAGACAACCGATCGCCTTGTTGATCCTGTCGCCGATCTCCTTGTCGCCGACCAGACTGTGGATGTAGTCGAAGGAGCCCTTCTCCGGGACGACGATGAGGCTGTGGGGGTCGGCGGCGTGCTTGTCGGAGACGTACTTCACGAACAGCAGCGTCAGGACGTAGTCCTTGTACTGGGAGGCGTCCATGCCGCCGCGGAGCTCGTCGCAGCTGTCCCAGATCGACCGGTACAGCTCGGACTTCTTGATCGCCATCTATCAAACCCCCGATACGTCAACTGAGGGATCGCGCTCCGACTGGTCCGAGCTACGCGATGCAGCCCTCACACCCGATCCGGCGTACGGTCTCGAGTGCGTTCGCCGCTCGGACGAGAACCAGACGCCAGGGCTGGTCTCAACCGTAGGCGGTAGCTCCAGGACACGGCTCTGAGAGCCAGGCGTGCCTGCAGGTGGGCCGCGCAGCGACGTGAAGATCATCACCGGGCCTGCCTCCGTCCAGCTGCCGTCGTCCGTGTCGGCAGACGCCTCGGCTCGGAGCGCAAGCCGGGAACGTCGATCACGGCGAGGTCGATCTCGAGCTTTCGCAGTTCGCTGACCGCATCCGCGAGCCGCTCCAGGTCGAGGTGGATGCGGTCAAGCTCCGAGACGGCGTCATGCGCCCGATCCTGGTGGCTCAGGGCCGGCACCGGAACCTGCAGCTGTGCGAGATCCCGCGAGGCGATGCGCCGTATCCCCGAACCGCTGGCTCGCACCTCGACCTGATCCCGGAAGTACGACGAGCGAACCCAGAGTCCAAGCCAGTCGGATGTGACTGGACCTCCGGCTAGCGCACGCAGGACCACGCAGTCGCTACCGACTATCGCGCCACGAAGTTCCTCATCGACCACCCGTGCAGCTGCAGGCCTGAAAGAGACCGCGACAACGATGTCCCCCGGCTTGAGGTCGTACGCCCACCGCGCCTCGGACTCGGGCAGGTACTCGGCCGGCGCATCGTCGTCCGCCAGGGCCTTGGCGTTCAGGAACCTCGTCCCGGTATCCCCCAGATGGTCGTAGTTGATCCGAACGCCGCGTGTGATCTCCGCAACGGACTGGAGGGGGAGGCGTCTCATGTTGAACCTCCCACAACCTCCTGGAGCATGTCGAGCGCGCGACGAACCTTCGGCAAGTCCTCATCGATGCCGGCCCTCAGTTCGGCGGCACGAGCCCGAAGGTCATCAACGTCGAAGCTCTGGATCGGGTCTCTACACCGGCTCGGGGTGATGACCGAGTCCTCCAGATCTACTCGCGACAACCGGAAGGCTCGACCCGAGTGCTCCTTGGGGATCGGGTCCCCGGATCGAGCGAGGTGCACCAAGTCAACGATCATGTCGATCTCACGCTCCCCAAGCTCCGTTTCGTGGCGCCCGGCCGTGCCCAGGTCCGACGCATCAACGAGAAGGATCTCCTCTTGGCTCGCTTGTCTCCGTTCGGGAGAACGCAGAAGCCAGATGGTCAACGGGATCGACGTGTTCCGTCGTAGGCGCTCCGGAAGTTGGATGACACCTTCGATGCAACCATCGTCGAACATCCCGGCCCGGATCTCGCCTTCGCGGCCTCCTGACCAGGTCGACCGCGGCGGCTGGAGAACGACCGCTCGGCCTCCAGGGCGGAGCGCATGCAGCGCAGTCTGCAGCCACGCGAAGTCCGCAGAGCTCGGAGGGGGCGCGCCATATGTCCAACGGTCGTCAAGATAGAGCTCGGCGTCACCCCACTTCCCCACTCCGTATGGCGGATCGAGGAGGACCGTGTCGGCGGACGGCAGGTCTTCGAGCGGTATCCTTAGACTGTTGTCCACGCGTAGATCCCCATCGACGTCGTAGATGAAAAACCAGGCTCGAGCGTGCCGGATGACGTCCTGGTTGATGTCCACTCCGACAAGAGTCGTCGGCGGCTCACCCCTCTCCGCGGCGACCGCCGCCATGAGAAGCAACCCGCCGTTGCCTGCGGCAAGGTCCGCGACGGTCTCGCCCAGCGGCTCGGCCAGCCGGACCATCAGAAGGGCGAGGTCGTCAGGTGTCGAGTAATCCTGCGCGAAGCGATCTGCACGGTTCATGCGGTCGGTGAACTCATGGAAGAGCTCAACGTCAGCGGCCTCCTCAGACAACGCTGCGCGCAGCGCGACCAAGAGCTGTCGGACGGCGTGCCCTGGTGCCTCCGTGACCGAGAACCCGTCCACAAGGAGGCCCTGGAGTGGCGGGTTGCTCTCCTCCAATCGACGTCCGATGGCAACGAGTCGATTCAGCAGCTGCTCGTCGGCAACATCTTGAACTGACTCCCATCGGTCCTCGTCGGCGATGTTGAGTCGACCCTTCGCCGCGCGCTCACACGCTACGAGGTACACGAGCGCTGACAGCATGAAGTGCCGGAGTTCCTCAGGCGTCCAGCTCCTGCGGACCACGTCGGCGATCCGCCACAGCACGGCACTCGGTGGGACAGGGCCACTGATCTTGCCGTTCTCGACGAGCCACCGCTCGACCTCGGCGAGTGAGAAGAGTGCGCCTCCCGCGCTCTGAAGTCTCGGGGGCGGGAAGTCTTCGTGGCGCTTCCGCCAGTTCGACACGGCGGAAGAGCCGACACCAGCAATCTCCGCGACGTCACTCAGGCTGACGTAGACAGCATCTACGGCATCGCGCGCCATCAGGCCACCCTCCCTTCCGCTGCGGGGGCACCCGGGTCGCCATCCAGATGGAACGGCACGACGCGGTGCGCCGCCATCCTCAACCTCCGCAAGAGACTCTCGGGGGGAGCCCCAACCGCGATCGTCACACAGCGACGCTGGAGGGAGTCAACGACGTCGACGAGCAAGCCGTCCCCGGAGGCAACCACAACCTGATCGAAGCGGGACTCCACGCGTTCGCGAAGTGCCACATCGACGAGGGGCAGGTCCGCACCGGAACTCCCACGCCGGACTATGAGCCGTGCAGACCGCCAGCTCAGGCCCACCGACACACCGATCGCGGGGTTGCACGCGACCACGATGACGTCGTCTTCGCGTAGGACCCCAAGTTCTCGGTACGCACCCATGCAGCGGGCGACATTGCGACGGGTGGGCGAGTCGGAGCCGAGGAGGTTCTCCACGTCGACCAGGTGAAGACTTCTGGGAGCAGTTGAAGTATCCATGTCGTGAACAGTACCATGGCAGAGCCGTGATGTCACCTCACGCTGCTGAATCAGCCTCACACCATGTGAGGTACTCTATCCAGCGATGTCCCCGCCCCAGGTGTCCGGCGACGTCACAGGGTCAGGGCACGCTGACGAGATGGAGGTTTATGGTGGTCGAGCTCCGCGGTCGCGAACCGTTACTCGGCGGTGCCACGCTGTTCGGGGCCACCCTCGATCTTTCGGACCTGACGTGGCTGACGCCCTTCGACACGGTGAGCCTCGCTGCCTACGCGATGCGGTTCTCGGTGCGCGAACGCTCCCTCGACGTCATCGGTCCGTCGGATGACCGCGTCCGGGCCTACGTGGACAACACGCTCCTGGGTGAGGTGTTGGAGCTTCCTTCAGGCAAGCGTTCTCCTGACGAAGATCCCCTTGTCCCCCTGACGCACCTACGGCGCCCGGACGAGTGGGACGACAGGCTGGAGGAGTTGTGGCCAGCCGTCCGACGTCGTGTTGGCAACTACGAGGTCTCCCGCGCCCTCTTCGACGTCCTCGGTGAGTTGATCGACAACGCGGTGACCCACGGCCGGAGCGATGTAGGAACCTTCGTGTGCGTCCAGCACTACACCGGTAGAACTTCACAACTACCACCGGGGATCTGGGCGGGGGTCGCCGATGCCGGTGTGGGGATCCCGCGGCACCTTCGCGGGAACAGCGAGTACGCGGCGATCGAGGACGACCAAGAGCTGATCCGCCTCGCGAGGCGTCCCTGGGTGACAGGGACACGTGACCGTCGCGGTTGGGGCCTCGTCGAGGTCTTCGAGGCCGCCGCCGTGACAGGCGGCGGCGAACTCCTGATCCGGTCTGGTCGCGCCGAGGGGCGCTTCCTGGTCCGACCCGGACGGCCACCCTGGGCCCGCTATCGAGCCTTGCCTCGAGCGGCGGTGGGAACATCGGTGCACGTGCGGATGGATGAACCTGCTTGACAAAGCGACTACCTTCGCTACGCTTTCACATACAGCGATGAAAACGCTGGGAAGGAGGCGGCAGGTGCGATACCAGTTGGCAGAGGAGCACGGCCAGTTCCTCGCCACCAGATCACGGGGCGCCCAAGTGCAGGAAGCGCTGATGGCGGCCCTTCGGGATACCCCCGAGGGCGACCACCTGGTGATCGACTTCGTTGGCGTCGAGGACGTCACCGTGTCGTTCGTTGATGAGTCACTCGGCGGCCTGCTCGGGAAGCGCAGCAACGATGAGACCTTGAGCGCGCGAGGCATCGCGCTCACCGAACTCAACCCTGACTGCAGAGACACACTGGACGCTGTTCTGAAGCGTCGTGAGTCCGCGATGGTCGTGGTTCGCCCTGACACGGACGAGCTGGAGATCGTCGGAGACCGACGGTGGGGCTGGATGCCCGATACTCTGGCTGCAGCTCGTAGGCTGAAGGAGTTTCGAGCGAACGATCTCGCCGACGAGCTGGCCCTAACTCCACAAGCATCGAACAACCGACTACGTCAACTCGTTGCATCCGGGGCCGTGGCACGACAGCGCGTGGTTCCAGAAGGCGGCGGCAAGGAGTTTCAGTACCGCATCCAGATCCTCGACGTCTGACGTCTGTGGGCGGCCTACGGGCCGCCCACAGCTATAGAGAGGTTTCATCGGTGACGGTGAACCCGTGGGGAGCGAAGGTGGGAGTGAGCCTTTCCCCCTCGCCGACCCTCGATGAGTGGGCGCAGTGCGCGAATCGCCTGATCCTGCCTTCATCGATCGGAACCGTCCACGACGAGATGGACCTCTACTTGTCGGGGCTGCGGTTCCTGCACCCGCTCGATGTGTGTGCGGCCCGACTCACGATCGAACTTGCGTCGCTCGCAAGCGGCCGGGTGACTGTTCACGTACCTAGCGACACGGACGTGCACACCTATGGCACGCGGCTCGACCTCTACCAGGATCTGCCCGAGAACGTAGTTCTCACTCGGCCGCCGGTCCGGATGACGAGACGGAACCACCGCCAGCGCCTGATCGAGCTCACATCCATCCACACCGCTCCCCGCCTGCAGGAGTTCTCGGATCACGTGGCTCAGGTGGCCGAAGGCATCACTCAAACTCACCGGAGGCTCTTCCGCCACGGGCTGGTGGAGGCCGCCGACAACGTCATCGAACACGCAGCCAGTCCCGTCGGAGCGCTTGTCTCCGCTCAGCGTTACCGCGGTCGTCTCGAAATCGCCGTCGTCGACGCGGGGCGGGGTGTCCGCGCGTCGCTCCGGAGTCGTCGCAAGTATCAGGGGCTAACGGAGTTGGAGGCCATAACCGCCGTCCTCGAGAAGGGCGCCACGCGACGCGTTGCATCCGGGGGCGGAGGCATCAGTCACCTCATCGAACTCGTCGAGCGCCATCGCGACGCCTCCATCGAACTGGCCTCCGGCGCTGTGGTCGGACGGATCTCTGGATCGAGAACACCGACATATCGAAGCCCCACGGCTCCGATCCCGGGGACGTGGTTCACGCTCACCCTGAGGTGAGGAGGAGCATCCCATGAAAACGAAGACCGTCATCAACATCTTCATCAACGAAGCACACTTCAAGGTCGACAGCGACTCCGCGACGGGCCGGGAACTGAAGGAACTCGCGGGCATCCCCGCTTCGAACCTGCTCTTCCGTGACCTCCCAGGTCAGCAGGAGGATCCGCCGGTCCCGGACGACGAACCAGTCCCGCTCAAGAGCGGCGACCGGTTCTACGACATGCCGCAAGGCAACTTCGGCTGACCGATGCGTTCACTGGAGGCGGAACTCGAGGCGCTCCGAGGCGTCTTCCCCGGCGCGCACATCGAGACCGTGGCCGGTATCGGACGGGTGTGCGTCGTTCCAGACGTCGCTACTGGCAAGGCTTGGGAACCACCCACGACCGAAATCCGCTTCCTCATCGCGCAGGGTTATCCGCAGAGCAAACCGGACTGCTTCTTCTCGCGGCCAGACTTGCGCTTGAAGTCGGGGGCTACACCCCAGAACGCTCGTCCGCAACGCATCGGATCCAGCGAGTACTTGTGGTTCTCATGGCATCTGAGAACGTGGAACCCGGCCGCCGATGACCTTACCCGATTCGCACGCTTCTGCAACGGACGCCTCCAGATGGACCGATGACTGCACTGAGCTATCCCCCCGGCACGTGGCGAGAGATCCAAGAGGATCTCCTGTCCACCCCGGAGCTTGAGCGCGCCGCCGTCGGATTCGCCGGCCACGTAACGTCCTCTCGTGGCACCCGATTGCTGCTTCGCGACTGGTCGCCCGTCCCGCTTGACGAGTACCTCGTTCAACTGGGAACTCACCTCGAGGTAAGTCCTCGGTTCTGGACTCGGGCAGCGAAACGGGCGCGGAACTCTGGTGAGTGCATCGTCATCATGCACAGCCACCCGAGAGCGCAAGGCACGCCCCAGTTCTCAGCATCCGACCTGGGCGGGGAACGGCTGCTGGTTCCCCGTCTCCAAGCCAGGGCCACGGTGCACGTGGCAACGGTCGTCATCGGACCGGACGGAGCCCAGGCATCACACTACGCACCGAACTCAAAGCAACGACGCCCGCTGGCGCTCAGGCCCGTGGGGACATTCGAACCAGACGGGGATTCCAGGGGAGGAACCGACGGTCAGGATGCCCGGCAAGTCTTGGCTCTCGGAGCAGCCGGCAACGCAGTCCTAAGGGACCTCGTCGTCGGGGTCGTGGGCCTGGGCGGTCTGGGCTCTCACGTGTCCACCCAGCTCTCACATCTCGGCGTGCGACGCATAGTCGGAGTCGACTTCGACCGTGTGGAGCCGTCCAACCTGTCGCGCCTCGTCGGGAGCCGTCGACGAGATGCGCTCCTGAGACGCCGCAAGACAGCGGTTGGACACAGGGTCGCACGCCGTCTCGGTGCGGGGTTCAAGCCCATCAACGGCCGCGTTGAGGATCCGGCCGTCGCGCGGGAGCTGTTGGAGTGCGACGTCGTGGTGGGGTGTACCGACAACCAGTCAAGCCGCGCGGTCCTGAACCGACTCGCCCTGCAGTTCTACGTTCCTGTTCTGGACCTGGGTGTTCAGATACGTCCGGGCGGGTCGTCGGGTGGCCGGGCAACTTGGCTCTTGCCCGACAGCCCCTGCGAGTGGTGTCGCGGCATCCTCGATCCTGACGTTGTGAGGGCGGAGCAGCTACCCGCCCATCTCCGCGAGGTAGAGCTCGAGCGGGGATACATCGCCGACATGCCCGTCGATCAGCCAGCGGTCGTCAGCGTAAACGGCGTCGTCGCAAGTCTGGGAGTTACCGAGCTAGTAGCCCGTTGCACAACAGCGCTCGGTGACAACCGCGGTGAGATGCTCGTCTACCGCCTTGGCGACGGGACCGTCCGACGTGTGGGCGCGGCTTCTCGTCGCGACTGCGCTACCTGTAACCCATCAGGCAACCTAGGTGCCGGGGATCTTGTCGAGCTTCTCTAGCCCGCCAGAGCTATCGCCTGTCGAACCAGGGAAGTAGCCGAATGCGCGCCGATGGAAGGTTCCCGTACACCAACAGGCCTTCGAACGGACGCATCGTCCGGATTCCGGATGTGGTGGCCAGGAGCTGCGACTGCGTGGCCCGCGTCGCACTGACCCGGCCTTCCGCATCGATCGTTGTCGATCGTCGATCTACCTCCGCCTCGCCGACGAGCTGCGCCGCCTCACTGGTCGTTCCGGTATCTGCAACGCCGCTGAGGACTAGCTTCGCGCGGTGATTGTTCACGACCGTCGGCGCTGACGAGCCGTAGCGGTTGGCGATCTGGGCGCGGTCCTGCCACACGGTCACGAGTTGGATCCCAAGGCCAGCTGCGGTCGAGGCGATCTGCGCGAGATCGCGGAGTGGGGCGATGTTCGCGGCTTCGTCGAGGACCAATAGGAGCGGCGGGTCGAGGCGGCCGCCGTCGGCGGCGTGCTCGTAGGCGGTCATGAGCACTGTCTGGACCAGGGCGGTGAACAGCGGACGGAGGCGGGCCTGTTCGTGGAGCGGCGCCGAGACGTAGAGCGTGTGGCTACCGCCGTCGAACAGCCGTGCTGGATCGATCTCGCTCGTGGCGGCTGAGCCCGCCACCGACGGATCCGCGAAGGCGCGGAGCACGGTCTCCGCCGTGGTGTAGACGGACGACCTCGCGCGCTCCTCGCGCTTCGTCGTCGCCGCGAACGCAGCGATGGCCTCGGGCACGCCCGCGACCTCGAGCTCCAGGTCGACGTCTTGCTGCTCCTGGAGGTCGACCCAGCGGACGACGTCGGCCATCGTGCGGCCGGACGCCGCGGCCGCGAAGAGCAGGGGTGCGAGGAGCTTGGCGGCGTTCGCGTACCAGAAGTCGGCGTCGTGGAAGCTGCCTTCGCGCGCCGCCTCGGTGAGCCACGTCGCGGTCCGGAGGGTGCCCTGCCATGTGGTGCACGCGGCGAGAGGTGACCACGTCGACGCTGTGACGTCGCGGATGCTGGCGGTCGGGTCGTAGACCCAGACGTCGCCGCGGCGGGTGCGCGCCGCGAGGGTGTCGTCGAGGAGGTCGGTCTTCACGGACGTGGCGACGACCGGGCCCTCCCACTCGAGGATCGCGGGGATCGCGAGGCCCGACGTCTTCCCGCTCTGGGTCGGGCCCATCACGAGCAGTGAGTGCCCCGGCTCCGCGGCGAGGAGCTTGCCGTGGGCCGTGCCGAGGGTGAGCCGGCCCGGCGCGGGTTTCTTGACGATGAGCGGCTTGAGGTCTGCCTTCGTCGCCCACCGAGCGGACGCCGTCTGCTCCTCGGTTCGGCTCGACGCTCGCCGGCGAAGCACCCAGCCGGTCACCACGAGCGGCGCCGCGAGCAGAACAGCGAACGTGCTCCAGAACGGAACGGCACCGGGGACGAGGCTCGCGACCGGGCTAGGGAAGGCCGCAGCGGGGTGGCCCGGGTCGTTCGCCAGCCCGACGACGGCCGGGAAGGTGTCGCCGAGGTTCAGCGGCAGCCACGTCCCTGACCAGACTCGCGCGCTGACCTGGGCCGTCGTCCAGACCACTACCGACGACACCAGCAGCGCACCCAGCAGAAGACCGCCCAGTGACTCGAGCGGAGACAGCCCGGCGCTCCAGCCGGCCGGCGCACGCGCGCCCGCTCTCGGACGCGCGTTACCGACGCCGGACACGATCAGCCCATCCGCGCGTCGGTGTCGACGAGCGTCCGCTCGATGCCGCCGCCGAGGACGTGCTCCACGAGGAACGAGCGGGCACCGACGCGCCACAGCCCGACGCCACGACCGAGCTCCGGCAGCACCTCGGCCTCGACGTCGGTGAGGCCGAGTAGCTCCGAGGCCCGCTCGGTCTCGGCGGGCGACTGTCCGTAGATGACTCGGGTCTCGGAGTCGGCGAGCAGGCCCTGAGCGAGGGCGACCTGCTCGGAGCCCTCGGCGCCGGCGGCCTGCAGGTCGGACAGGCGGTGGATCACCGCGACGTTCGCCACGCCGTACTGGCGGGACAGCTTCCACGACGCCTGGAGCCACCGGGCGATCTCAAGGTGGCGGAGGATCGCCCACGCCTCGTCGATCACGAGGATCAGTCGGTCGTCGCGCCGAGACTGCAACGAGGCCTGAAGCCAGGCGGTCGCGCACAGCATCAGCAGGCCCAGCGCGTCCGACCCGTACAGCGCCGACAGGTCGAGCACGACCATCGGTCCGTCGAGATCCAGCCCGGACGTCGTCGGGCCGTCGAACATCCCGGCCAGGTCGCCCTGACAGAGGCGGCGCAGCTCCAGAGCTACCTGACGCCCCGCGGCCGCCAGGGCCTGCGCGTCGGAGGCGACGCGACGGGCCGCATCCTCCGCCGGCCACAGCAGTGCGTCGACGACGTGCGGCAGGACGAGCTGAGCCCCATGTCGCGCGGCGGCGCTCGTGACGGCGAGCTCGCAAGCGGTCTGCTCCTCCGGTTGCAGCGGTCGACCGAGCGACGAGGCGGCGAGGGAGGTCAGCAGGGAGATGCGACGGCGGTCGACCTGTGGGGGGTCGGCCGACGCGGACGGTCCGGGTGCCAGCGGGTTGAGGCGGACGGGCAGTCCCGGACCGATGCGAATCGGCTCGACGCCGCAGGCTTGGGCGAGCGGACCGTACTCCCCCTTGGGGTCAACGATCCACGAGCGGCGGCCGAAGACCTGCTGCCGCCACAGGTAGGTCTTGACGAACGAGGACTTCCCACGACCGACCTGGCCGGCGACGAGCATGTTCGGGTTCGTCAGCACGCCCTTGCGGTACAGGACCCACGGGTCGTAGCAGAACGCTCCGCCGAGGACCTCGCGGCCGACGTAGACGCCGTCGCCGCCGAGCCCGCCCTCGGACACGAACGGGTAGGCCGCCTGCAGGTGTGCCGTCGACACGCGGTGCGCGCCGGCGCCGAGACCGCTCTTCATCCAAGCCCCCGAGCCATGGGCAGCGTCCACGTGAATGCCTGGTCCTGCTGGCCGTAGAGGCGGCGGATCTCGAGGAACGCCTGCTGGGCGGCCTGCTCGATCTCGCCGCACGCGGCCTCGAGCTCGTCATCAGTCTCGGACGTGACGGTCACGTACCCAGCCACGCGGTAGTCGGCGTGGCCGTCGGCGAGTTCCTGCTCGCGGCGGGTCACGGCCTCCTGGGCGCGGCGCCTGCGTGCGGTGAAGGCGAAGCCGGCCTTCTGGCGCAGTTCCTCGTCGGCCATGCTCTTGACGACCTGCTGCTCCACTTCGCGGTGAGCGCGCAGCGGCGAGATCGGCTCCATCGTCAGCGACACCGTGCGCATCCCGGCCGTGCCGAGGAGGAGCGGCGCGAGAAAGTCGGCGCCGACAGACGTGCGCGGCCAGTTCGCGACCCAGTAGGTCGCGTGACAGACGTCGGTGGTCCGGTACGACCCCCAGGCCGTCTCGGCGGCGAGCGGCCAGGCGTTGGCAGGGTCGGTCCCGCCTTCGTCACCCGCCGCAGCCGCGCGGCGGGCGAGCCCGACGCGCGCGTGCGGGTCGAACGCGGTCCGCATCGCACCGGCGACGAGGCGGGGCGTCAAGAGTCCGTCGACCACGACCTCAGCCGAGGTGAGGCGACGTCGCAGCGCGCCGATCTCGCGCAGGAGGATCGCTGCGGCTCCGCGGTCGCCGCCGCCGGCCTGCTTGATCGCCCGACGTGCGCGGGCGGCCGAGATGCTGACGACAAGGAAGGTCTCGTGCTGGGGCGCCGCAGGGCCAGCGCGGTCGACGAGCTCAAGGTATGACCGCAGCGACGCCGAGCCGCTGTCGACCTTGACGGCACCGGCGAGGTAGCGGCCCATGGCGTCCCCGTCATCGGGCACCGTCCGTTCCACCCACTGCAGCCGGTGGATGGGAGAGGAAGCCCGGGCAAGCCCGGCCAGGACCGCGCCCCACGCGGCGAGTCGCCGTTGCTTCTCGGGGGTGTCGGCCAGCTGGAAGCTGCGTCCGCGGACCTGGAGCACGGCGGCATACGTGCCGACGCGGCGGTCACAGATCACTCCGACCTCTGGTCCGCTGTCCCCGTCGAGGGGCACGGCCAGGATCTGCACCCCGCCGAGCGTGGCGGGCGGGGCGTTCGGCTTTCCGTCGCTCGTTTCCCCGAGCACGGGCAAGGCCGACAGGTGCCGGGTGCGCCGAGTGACCACCCGGCCGACCCAGCGGGCGGCGATCGGAATCCATTGTTCGATCGTGCGTCCACCGACGTGCCAGAACGCAGCCGCCGCCGCCACGGCCAGCACCGTGGCGGCGGCGACGAACCCCGCGGGTGTGGTCGCCATCCGTATCGTGAAGACGGCGATCAGCAGCGCTAGCGCCACGATGGCGAGCTGTCCTGCGCGCAGACCGACGATCATCGTGTCGTCCTCGGCGGCCGAGCCGAACTCGTAGCGACGGGTCCCGGCGGCGCTCATCAGTTATCCCCTCCATCGATGACAACCGGTCGTTCCGGAGGCGGGGGCGAGGATCTCCTTGCATCGGCCACCGGCAACGCCACCGGGGAGGATGGGCGGGTCGAGGACCCATGGCCGCTGGATGAGTGCGAGGGTCTCGCCGGGGCTCTCGTGGCCTCGTCGGCCGTCGCGGTTGCGCGACCTGCGCCCTTGCGTGCCGCGTCCGCCCCGGTGGTGGCGAGTCCCACTCCGGCGGCCGCGGCCGCTCCGCCTGCAGCGCCGGCGGTGGCTCCAAGACCGCTTTCTGACGTCCGGCTTACTGTGCCACCAGCTCGAATGCCGCCCAGCACGCCGCCGTCGCCTCCCACCGTCGCGAGCGCAGGGCTTCCGGCGGCCCCTCCCGAGCCATTCCCACCGGCGCGTTGGCGGAGCATCTGGGCGATCTGACTGCGGCCAACGTTCGGCGGTGCAAGCGCGGCAGTGGGCCGGCGGAAGGTGCCCTCGAACTGGCTGGTCAGGCCTGCCTCGAACACCGGGATGAGCCGCAGCAGCACGTACGGCGCAAGAGCGGCCAGGGACAGCAGCGCGCCACCGGCGACGACCGCGCCATAGCCGTCCTCCGCGACGTTCGCGTCGAGGGCCGAGGCCGCCAGGGCCATGACAGCGAGGATCACGAACTTCGAGAGGATGATCGCCACCAGTCCCTGAACGAGCCGCCGCAGCCAGTGGGCTGTTGCGGGCCAAACCATCGCCATGAAGCCCAGGGGGAGGAACAGGACGGCGACGTAGATCGCGGCCTGACGGAGCAGGAGCTCCAGCCAGATCACGAACGTGGCGAACGCGATGACGGCCGCACCGATGAGCGCCGCGAGGCCGACGGCGACTCCCCCGCTCGGACCGGCCAGAGTGCCCACGGCCGTGCCCAGTCCGGTGGCGAACTCGGACAGGTCGCTGCCCATCGAGCGACCCGCCCAGGTTGACATCTCGTCGGTGATTGCGACGAGCATGTCGACGATCACGATCGCTGCCCCGGTGCCGAGGGCAGCGAGCGGCACGAAGACGAACGTCGATCGCAGCAGTTGGCCTGGGTCCTGGCGGACGATCCCGTGGATGATCGCCAGGAGAAGGAAGGGCAGGAGCCCGACGAGCGCGATCGCCGCCATGTCCCGGTACGCGCCTTGGAACCACCCGGCGGTGACATCGGGGCGGGTGGACCTGTCGACCAGGCCCGCGAGCTGACCGAGGAACCAGCCGGCCCCGTCGACGACGAATTCGACGATCGCGGAGAGTGCGGCCTTCGCCCCGCCGGCAACCACCGCCTCTACACCGTTGCCGATGGTGCCCGTGACGCCGTCGCAGAGGTGCTCGAGCCCCCAGACGAGCCCGTCGCAACCTCCGTCGTGGGCCGGCGACTGCGTTTGCTGGTGGCCCGGTGCGGCGTCACCGTCCTGGGCCGTTGCGATGTCCGATGACACGACGACGAGTAGGAGGAGCACCGACAGGATGGTCAGGGACGCTCGGCGCATGCTCATCCCTCGGTCGCCGGACGGTGCCAGAAGGGCTCGAACCGGTTGATCTGCGCGCCGACGAGCGCCGCGTTCTCGGCGTTGCCGGGGAGCGGCGGTGTTGGGCCCTCCTCGGTATCGATCGAGAGCACGCGCCAGTCGCCGTCCTCCCAGCGCAGAGATAGTTCGGTGGTTCCCCACGCGGGAGCGACGGCCTGGCGGCCGGCGGCCACGAACACGCTGGTGCCCCAGATCGCCACAGTGGCCTCGTCGTCCGAGTAGTCGAGGATGCGGTAGCCGGCGGGGACGCTGCGCATCACGAAGCCGGCATCGGATCGTGTCGTGGCATCGAGGCTCAGTCGCTCCTCGAGCAGGGCGGCGATGCGCGTGAACCGCTCGGTGAGGTCTGCGCGAGCGTCCTCTTCGGCGACCCGCTGCAGCACGCTGGCGAGCCTCTCGCTGTCGAGCACCGCCGGACTGTCGAGGACGACGGCATAGTTTGCGGCCGCGGCCACGGCTCCTTCGCGGCTGCGCTCGTAGCCGACTGGGACGCCGCCGACGGTGGTCGACGGACCGGGATCCGACGACGCCGGAGGCTCTCTCATCCCGGCGTCCTGGGTCGGCGCCGCCGATACCGGACCGGAGGGGGCGGTAGCCCGACCGATCGCGGCGCCAACCCCGAACAGAACGACCGCGGCCACGATGACCGCGCCCACGCGGACGGCGCGGCCGCCCATGGGCCGTCCTCGACTGCCGGGTCGGGTCGTCACCTGGCCGTCAGCCGACGCCCGTGCCGGCGTTGAAGAAGAAGTTGATGATCGCGGGGGCTGCACCGATGAGCAGCGCGGCGAGGCCCGACACCATGACGCCCCGCTTCCCTGCCACCGTGTACTGGTAGTTTTGTGAGTTCGCTCCCAGGGCCCATGCGGCGGACGAGAGCAGCAGGCCGATCAGGGACAAAACGAGCGCCCACCCCATGATCCCGTTGGTAAGGCTCTGGAGTACCGCGCCACCGGGTAGCTGTGAGATGTCGGGATTGGCGTCGACCGCCTGTGCGAGCAGTGTGCTGATCACCGGGCCTCCTCCTTGATGGTTGTGCTGGTAAACCCTTCTGCGACCGCCGCGGCGAGCTCCACGTAGGCGGCGCGCGTCCGGGCGGAGATCAGGTCGAGTCCCGTGCGCGCGCCTGTTGCGAGGTGTCGGTCCCAGGGGACGCGCACGACGGTGCGGCAGCGTTCGGCGAAGTGGGCTTCGACCTCGTCGAGGTCAACCAGGCCCTTGCCGGAACGGCAGCCGTTGACCACGGCGACCGCGTTGGCGACGAGTTCCGCGTGGTTGTGCTTCTCAAGCCAGTCCAGAAGGAAGCTCGTCGCGCGGGCCGCATCGATCGACGGCGAGGTGACGACCACGAGCTGATCCGCGTGGTCAACGATGCCGCGTGTCGCGTCGTCGAGGATGCCGGTCCCGCAGTCCACGAGGATCAGCTGGTAGTGGTGCTCGAGCAGGTCCAGCAGCCGCCGGTAGTCGCGCTCCCCCAATGCGTTGGAGACGCGCGGATCGTCAGGAGCCGCGACGACCTCCAGGCGCGAGGCGGCCTGGGACGTGAACGCGCGCATGTCCGCGTAGCGGGTGACGCCGTCGATCTCGTGCAGGAGATCGTCGGCCGTGGCCGGCGTCTCGAGGTGGATTCGATAGCCGAGGCTGCCCGCATCTGGGTTGCCGTCGAGAGCGACCACCCGGTCGCCCCGATGGCTCGCGAAGGTGTGGCCGAGGTTGACGGTCGTGGTGGTCTTGCCAACGCCGCCCTTGGTTGAAGCGGTCGCGATGACCCGGCTCCCGCGTACGGAGCCCTTGAGCGTCGCGATGCGCTGGCGCTCCTCCAGCTCTGCCTTGCTGGGCGGGGGCGTTACCAGCCCGCCGGAGATCCGATGGACTGCGCGCCGCCAGCCGCGAGTGGGCGGCCTCGAGGTGGCGCGGAGCAAGCGATCCTCGCTGATGTCCGCGGCGGTGAGCCTCGACGTACGGCCGGCCGCCGAAAACGTCGCGCCAGTGCCGAGGGCTACGCCGCGATCGGCGTCCTTGGGCTTGCTCTGCGCCGGTGACGGCCGTTCGGGGATGTCGAGGGCCGCAGCAGGTGCGGGTGTGGTGGTCGAGGGGCTTCCGCCGGGGACCGTGCCCGCCGCGGGGGCGGCAGAGGCCGGTGGCGCGACCTCCGGTTTCGGCTGTGCGGCCTTCCTACGCGGCGTTGGTGCCGGTTCCGTTCGGTCGAGCGCGTCGAGCGGGATCACCTCGTCGACCCTCGTCTCCGAACTCCCCATCAGTCCCTCCCTCCAAGCGATGACTGCCGGAAATCAACCGGTCTGAGAGCTTCGAGTCAAGCATCTGTAACCTTCCACAGTCGTTCTCACTCTGCCAGGGTCTTTGAAGTACCTACATAGCTAGCCTTATGATGCTGTGGATAGCGTCGGGAGCCACCGGTGAGCATCAACGACGAACTCGATGACGTGCTGTCGGTCGAGGAAGCAGCGGCCTTCCTAAAGGTCCCGCCGGCGACGGTTCGCCGGGAGGCGCGGGCAGGACGCCTGCCGGGCCGCCACGTCGGCAAGGAGTGGCGGTTCGCGCGCAGCGCCCTGATCGACTGGCTTAGGGGCGAGCTCGAAGGCAGCGGGGAGCCGCCGGAGCGCTACGGCCGGCCGAGCCGCCGCCGCTCCGTGGACGAGGAACGGGACAGCGCGTGATCGCCCAGCAGACGCGGGCGGCAGTGGCCGGGGCGGTCGCGCTGCTCGTCCTCGCTGGCGTGTGGTTCGGGCTGGCCGACGCCGCGTTGGAGACGTCGCCGCTCGTCGCTGACGGTCCTGGTCAGCCCGCCGAGGCCGAAGCCCTCACGGTGCTGTCCTCGCCGAACGACCTCGATGAGGCGCACGCCGTCGCGGAAACCTTCGCGGTCGCGCTCTACAGCGACGACCTGGATGGGGTCCGCGAAGGATCCACGGACGGTCTCGCTGACCGTCTACTGGGAGGCAGGGAAGGCGCTGGTGACGACGTCAGCCGGGTCCGGGTCGACGGGGTCACGACCCAGGACGCCCAGCCCGATCGCGTGCTCGCCAAGGTGGCGGTCCGGCGCGCCACCTCGGCCGGCGAGCGCCTGGAGGTGGTCACGATCGTGGTCGCCCGTGCCGACGGCGGGTGGCTCGTCGAGGACGCCGCGTTCTGACCCGGGGGAGCGATGATCAAGCGGCTGGTCGTGCTGGCGGCCTTCGGCCTGGTCGGGCTCCTGCTCCTCCCGGTCGCGGTCATCGCGACGGCCAACGCGCAGGCCACAATCGCCGGAGCGCCGTCGGCCGAGGCGGTCGACGACATCCCGGCTCGGCTGCTCGCGCTCTACCAGCAGGCCGTCGTTGACCGCTGCCCCACGCTGCCATGGAGCGTGGTCGCGGGCATCGGGAAGGTCGAGTCCAACCATGCCCGGCTCGGCGGCGTCGAGCTACACGACGGCACGGTCTCGCCGCCGATCATCGGCGTGGGGCTCGGCGGCTCCGGCGGCACTCAGGAGATTCGCGACAGCGACGGCGGCCTGTACGACAACGACGAGATCTACGACCGCGCCGTGGGGCCGATGCAGTTCATCCCGCAGACGTGGGCCTCCGTCGGCATGGACGGCGACCGCAACGGCGTGGCCGACCCGCACGACGTCGACGACGCCGTCCCGTCAGCGGCGGCTTACTTGTGCGGCGCCGGTGGTGGCGACCCGGCGCGGTTGCGCCAGGCGATCTGGACCTACAACCACAGCTGGGAGTACGTCGACGAGGTGCTCGCCTGGGCCGCCCGCTACGCGACGCTCACGCCAGCCGGCCCAGCCGATCCGGTGCTGATCGCGGCCGTTCTCGGCAGCCCGCGCCTGGAGATCTACGAGGCGGGGCGCCAGGACATCCAGGCCGGGCGCATCGACAACCGCGTGCTGGCGGTCCTGCTCCGCGCGACCGAGCAGTGGACGCTGTCGGTGTCGAGCCTCCAGACCGGCCACTCGAAGTGCGTCGGCGGCGGCTCGTACGAGGGCTGCAGCATCTCGAACCACTGGTACGGCCGAGCCTTCGACGTCTACCGGGTCAACGGCGAGCTAGTGACCGCCACCAATACGGAGGCCTACGCATTCACCGTGTGGCTGTCGGCTCTCGAAGCCGAGATACGTCCGGACGAGATCGGCAGCCCCTGGCCGGCCCTCGCAGGTCTCCCAGGGTACTTCCACGACGCCGCCCACTTGGACCACGTCCACGCCGGGCACGACTGAAACCGTCGCTAACTCGGCGCGCGGCAACCGTGGCTTTGCGCGGCCTCAACTCGGAGTCCGGCGCGTCCTCGACGCGCATAATCGTCGCGTCCCAACCCGGCAAGGTCCGCAGTGGTGCGGCCTGATAACTAGGCGTAGGAGCGAACTCCTTGTGCGTAGAGGGCGCGCGAGAATCCCGGTTGCAGGCGGTCGCCGGTGCGACGTCAGGGGTCGGGAGTGCACGCAACCGGCCTGCCGAACACCTATCCGTCACGTAGCGTGCACTCCCGAGGCGGTCCTCCGCCG
>JAHWKW010000025.1 GCA_019347675.1 Actinomycetota bacterium
CCCCCACCCCAACCCGCCGCAAGCAACGGCAACGCCCCACCCGCCCCCGGCGACGGCGACGACCACGACCCGCAACTGCCACTCGACCACGACCCCGACCTGCCCTTCTGATCTTCCGGGGCTGCGTCACGGTGGTCGCCGCCCTGCGTGGAGGTGGTCACCGCCCCGGTCGAGTCACCGTCGCGGCCCGCGCACCCAACCGTGCGTCGGGGCGCCCACCCCTGCCCCAACCCGTCGACCAGGTGGCCGTCGAGCGGCTCCGGCGCTTCGTCGACGAGCTGGCGGGCCACCGGGCGCCCCGACGCAGCGACACGTGCACAGCCTCGTCGGCGTCGCGCGATCACGGCTAGGCGTCGGCTAGGCGTCGGCTAGGCGGGGACGTCCTCGCTCAGACGCTCGGCGACGACCTTCGAGACGGCATCGGCGCCCATCGTCACGCCGTACAACAGGTCGGCGATCTCCATGGTGGGGGTCTGGTGCGTGACCAGCAGAACCTGCGAGGTCTGCTTGAACGACTCCACCACCTGCAGGAACCGCCGCAGGTTCACCTCGTCGAGTGACGCTTCGACCTCGTCGAGGACGTAGAACGGCGACGGCCGGGCCCGGAAGATCGCGAACAGGAACGCCAGCGCGGCGAGCGACCGCTCCCCGCCGGACAGCAGCGACAGGCGCCGGATCCGCTTGCCGGGCGGGCGGGCCTCGACCTCGATGCCCGTGGTGAGCAGGTCATCGGGGTCGGTGAGCGTCAGCCGGCCATGACCGCCGGGGAAGACGGTTGCGAACACGTCCTCGAACTCGCGGGAGACGTCGCGGAAGGCGTCGGCGAACACGTCGCGGATCTTGGCGTCCACAGCCCGGATGATGTCGTGGAGGTCGCGGCGACTGGTGAGGAGATCGTGCAGCTGACGTGACAGGAACCGGTGGCGTTCTTCGAGCGCGTGGAACTCCTCGAGCGCGAGCGGGTTGACACGGCCGAGCGACGTCACCTTGCGTTCGAGCGTCTCGAGCTGTGCGACCAGGTCGGCCCGGTCGTCGGTGGCCGCGTCGGGATGCTCGGCGAGCAGATCGTCGGGCGCCAGCTGGAACTCGTCACGCACCCGCGTGGTCAGCTCGTCGAGGCGGTGGCGCACCTCGGCCCGTTGCAGGTCGGCGGCGTGGCGCCGCTCCCGTGCCGCGTCGAGCTCGGTCGCCTGCTCCCGCAGGCGACGGCGGAGCGCGGCCAACTCCTGTTCCCGGCGCGCCCGGTCGACGTCGAGACGATCTCGGTCGGCGCACGCGTCGCGGATCGACCCTTCGATGTTGGTCAGCGCCTCCGCGGCGACCGCTGCCAGGTCGCCGCAGCGGCGTACGTGGTGGCGACGCAGGTCGCGCCGACGAGCGGCCTCCGCCAGGGCCTGCTCGACCTGGTGGGCTTCGTCGCGCAGCTCCGCGGCGCCACGTCGCAGATGCTGCCCCTGTTCGTCGAGGCGCTCGACCGCCAGGCGGGCGTCCAGCTCGCGGCTGCGGCACTCCTCGACCCTGCGGTCGAGCCGATCCGCTTCGGCGTCACGGTCGGCTCGGTCGGGGTCGTCACCGGCGGGCGGCGCCACCAGCTCCTCGGTCTCCAGGGTCACCAGCGCCTGCTGGTGGCGCTCGACCGACGCGGTGAGTTCGGCCCGGTGCTGGCGTAACAGTCCCTCCTGGCGGGTGAGCGCGTCGAGGTCCTTGGTGAGGCGCGCCAGCTGGTCAGCGGCGCCGGTGATGCGGGCGTCGGACCCATTGAGCGCCGCGGTGGCCGTGGCGAGCTGGGTGCGCCGTTGGTCCACGCGGGCACGGGCTTGCGCAACCTCGGATGCCGTCGCCGTCACAGCGTCATCGAGCGCGGCGACGCGTCGTTCGGCTTCCTCGGCGGCCGCGGCGCTGACCATCGACGAGCGGTCCGGCGTCGATCCCCCGACGAACCCGCAGGGACCGGCCACGTCTCCGTCCGGGGTGACGAAGGTCAGATCGGGATGTTCCTCGTGCAGCGCGACCGCCTGGGGCCAGTCGACGACGATGAAGGTGCCGGCCAGAGCGTGGCGAAGTGCCGCCAGCACCCCGACCGAGTCACGGTCACGGGCCGTCAGGAGTTCGGCCACCGGCCGGGACCCGGCCGGTGGGGCGGGCGCCACGGCGGCGGCCTCGTCCGCGGCGCGGGACGGGAGCACGACTGTCCGCCCGTGGTGGGCGCGACGAAGGTGCGCCACGGCGCCCGCTGCGTGACCCGCGGAACGTGCCACCACGGCGTCGTCGAGCGGGCCGAGCGCGGCGGCCACGGCGGCCTCTGCCCCGGCCTCGACGCGGACGTGGTCGGTCAGGAGGCCGAGCACCCCGTCGAGCTGTGACCTCAGCAGCGCCGTGGCGCCGTCGTCGGTCTGGGCGGAGGCGGCTCGCAGGGCTTCTGCCCGGGCGGCCTGGGAGGCCCGTTCGCGCTCGAGGTCGTGTTGGTGCACGACGGCTGCTTCCAGGTCGGCCTCGGCCTCCGCGAGCGCGGACTCGGTGTGCTCGACGCTCTCGGTCAGATGCCATTCCTCGGCGTCCAACCGACGGATGTCGTCCTGTACCCCCTCGATCTCCACACGCAGTTGTCGCCCGCGGGCGTCGAGTTCGCCCAGCTGGGTCTCCAGCCGTGTCGCCTCCGCCGAAGCGGCGTCCACGGCGTTGCGGTGCGCGCGGACATCGCCCTCCCACCGCAGGTAGCGCTCGCGCGCCTCGGTCCGTGCCCGCGCGGACGCGGCCTGGTTGCGCTCGTGTTCGCGCCGGGCGAGCTGCGCGTCGCGACTGGCGACCATGGCCCGTTCCAGTTCGGCGCGGGCTGTGGCCAGGGCCTGCAGACGAGCGGAGTGTTCGGCGTCGACCCGGTCAGCCTGGGCGCGGAGTTCGTCGGGGGGGCGCCCCGCCAGCGGGTCCTCGACGTACTCAAGGAGGTGACGGCGGCGGGCCTCGATCAGGGTGGCGGTGCCCTGCAACCGTTCCCGCAAGCGTGCGAGCCGTTCGACGGCGGCTCGGGCCGCTTCGGCACGGGGGGCGTCGGCCCGTAGCTGCTCCTCGGCGCCGTCGACCGCAGCCTCCAGCTCGCCGGTCGCCGCCTCGAGCGCGGCCTGTTCGGTGGCGGTCGCGGTGTCGTGCTCGTCTGCCTGCTGCCACGCTCGACGCAGGCCTGCCAGATCGTGTCCCGCGAGTCGGGTGCGCGCCTCGCGCAGTTCCGCCTGCAGCCGCGCGTGCTTGTTGGCGGCTTCGGCTTGCCGCTCGAGGGGACGCAGCTGGCGGCCCAGCTCGCGCAGCACCGTGCGCAGTTTCTCGACGTGGACGTCGACGTTCTCGAGCTTGCGGTGCGCGCGTTCGCGCCGGCGGCGGTGCTTCAGGATCCCTGCGGCCTCCTCGATGAACGCGCGGCGCTCCTCGGGCTTGGCGTGAAGGATCGCGTCGAGCTGGCCCTGCCCGACGATGGTGTGAAGTTCGCGGCCCAGACCGGTGTCGGACAGCAGCTCCTGGACGTCCAGCAGGCGGCACTCCACGCCGTTGATCGCGTAGATGTTCTCGCCGCTGGCGAGGATCTCCCGCGACAGACGGACCTCGCTGAAGCCCTGGGCGGAACCGCCGAGCCCGACCCCGCCCAGGCCCAGCTGGCCACGTGAGTTGTCGATGACGATCTCGACCTTGGCCTGACCGACCCCTGGGCGGCCCGGCGAACCAGCGAAGATGACGTCGGCCAGTTCACCGCCCCGCAGCACCTTCGCCGAGCGCGTTCCCAGGACCCACGCGAGCGCGTCCACGATGTTGGACTTCCCGGACCCGTTGGGTCCCACGATCGCGGTGATGCCGGTTTCGAACGCGAGGACGGTGCGCTCCGCGAAGGACTTGAACCCCCGCAGCGTGAGCGACTTCAGAAACAAGCTGCGAACCTCACCCGCTTCGCGTCCACGTCGGTGCCTCGGTGGTGGCCACCCGACGGCGCCCCCGTTGGCCGGCTCGGACGCTACCGACTGGTCGCCCCGGATCGGTGGAAGCTTCGCGGGGCGTGGCGGAGACGCGCGTGATCCTGGCTGGAGTGGCGGACGGGATGGGCCAGGACGGGACGGGCCACGGGGGGGCCGGTGCGCCCGGGAACCCGGAGTTCAGCCGATGCGGATCAGGCCAGCGCGGAGCTCGCGGTGTCCAGCGGTGTCTCCGCATCGAGATCGATCACGCGGCGCTCGTTGCGGGAGAGAGCCTCCTCGGCCCGCTTCAGCGCCTCCTCGAGGGCGGCGACCCGTGCGCGGAGCGCCCGGACCTCCTCCAGGAGCGCGAACGTACGCGGGTCCGCATGTGAGCCGACGATCGCTTTGGCCATGTGATCTCCCCAGTCGGGTCATCCGACCCGTGCTGTGCGCCCCGTGCGTCCCGGTCTGGCCCCCCGCGTGCCTGGTGACGCCGGCTCAGCGCGGACGTGCGGCAGCGCGCCGTGCCCACGCATGGTACCGGACCGAGACGACACAGTCGAACCGACGGTGACGCTCGTGGCGGGCGGTCGTGGGCCGCGACCACCCGCCCGGATGGTTCCCCCGTCGCCGTTCAGTGGCGGACTTCGAAGTCGTCGAGACCCTCGGGTTCGCGCTCGTCGCTCTCGACATCCTCGACCCGGGCGGCCCGCGGCCCACCGGAGTGGACCCAGTCAACGACCGTCTCGACCGCGTCGGGTTCTCCTTCGACCCACAGCTCGACGGAGCCGTCACGGCAGTTGCGGACCCAACCGGTCGCTCCCACCTCTCGAGCCCTCTCACGCGACGACGCACGGAAGAACACGCCCTGGACGCGACCGCGGATCTGCAGATGTCGCGCGGTCCGGCTCATATCTGGCAGCCTCGGCAGTGGTAGGTCAGGTAGCGTCCCTTGACCTTGGTCTTGACCACCGTACGCCGGCATCGCAGACAGGGCTGGCCCTCACGTCCGTAGACCTTCAGGTGCGCGATCGGCTCGCCCTCCTCATCGAAGGCGAGATCGGGGGTGGCGTCCTCGAGCGTGGTGCCACGCTGCTTGATGGCGGCCTGCAGCACCTCCTGGGTGGCGCGGTACAGCCGGCGGACCTCCTGGGTCGACAGCGTCTCCGACGACCGGTCGTGGCTGAGGCCCGCCGCCCACAGTGCCTCGTCGCTGTAGACGGTCCCGATCCCGAGGACGTGGCGCTCGTCCATCAGCAGCTGCTTGAGGGGGTCGGCGGCGGCCTGCAACCGCTCGGCGAACGCCAGCCAGGTGGGGTTGTCCTCGAACAGGTCGAGCGCGTCCGGGGGAACCTCGGCGGCCGCGAACGCCTCCTGGGTCGGCACCACCCCCATGTGGCAGGACTCGCCCTCGCTGGGGTCGGTGACGTGGATGGCCCCGCCCGTCGTGAAGGTGACGACGACGTCGGTGTCGGGCCCGGCCGGTTCGTTGATCGTCTCGCGGTGCAGCGTCGTCGTGTCACCAGGATCGATCACCCAGCTGTGTTCGTCGTCGAGATCGAGGAACAGCACGGTCCCCCGGCGCCGGACCGCCTCGATCTTCCTGCCCTCCAGCGCCTTGGCGAACTCCGGGCGGGTGCGGTGGTAGGGCCGCACGATCGCGGCGATCTTGACGTCGACCTCCTTGACCCGCTTGCCCACGATCTCCTTCTCGAGGTCCTTGCGCAGGACCTCCACCTCGGGTAGCTCGAGCACCCCGTCACCTCTCCTGCGCGTCGGGGCCGGGCGCCGATCGGTCGCTCCGGCTCAACAACCGGTAGGCCTCGCGTGCGGCGGCCTGCTCGGCCTTCTTCTTGCTCCCGCCGGTCCCCCGTCCGCACTCGATGCCTTCGACCGAGACCACGGCTGTGAACTCCGGGGCGTGGTCGGGACCCTCCTCGTGCAGGGCGTAGACCGGCAGGCTCCCGAAGCGCGCGGCGGCCAGTTCCTGCAGGCTCGTCTTGTAGTCGAGCGCCGCGCCGCGAGTGGCCAGCTCCTCCAGACGCTCGGCGAACAGGCGACGCACCAGCGCCGAGGCGGCCTCGAAGCCGCGATCGAGGTGCACTGCTCCGAGCACCGCCTCGAACGTGTCGGCCAGGATCGAATCCTTGTCCTGCCCGTCGGTGGCGACCTCGCCCTTCCCGAGGCGGACGAACCGGCCGAGGTCCAGTGCGCGGGCCACGTCCGCGAGCGTGGCGGTTCTCGTCGCCGCTGCACGCAGCTTCGTCAGGCGCCCCTCGGGCGCCTCGTGCATCTGCTCGAAGATCAGGTCGGTCACGACCAGCGTCAGCACGGCGTCACCGAGGAACTCCAACCGTTCGTTGGTCGGCAGGCCACCGTGCTCGAACGCGAACGACCGGTGTGTCAACGCCCGTCGCAGGATCCCGCCATCGCTGAACTGCATCTCCAAGCGCGCTTCGAGCTCGGCAAGCTCCGGGCGGTCAGCGTCGTCGCCGGTTGTGGGGACCCGCTGCACGGACGCCTCCCGGGTTGTCGTCGTCACTCGCGTCGCGACAGCGGTCGTGGCCCTCCGTTGAGGCGCGGGTGGTGGCCCCTAGTAGCTTTCAGGCTCGATGACCTGCTGGCCGCCGTACGAGCCGCATACCCGACAGACGGTGTGCGGCCGGATCGGGCTCTTGCAGCGCTTGCACGTGGCGTACGTCGGTTTGGCGAGGCGGAGCCAGTTGGACTTGCGGTGCCGCGTCCGTGAGCGGCTCAGCTTCCTCTTGGGGACGGCCATGACGTCTCCTGTTCAACGATCGATCGTGATCAGCCCGGCGGCAGGCTGAGGTCCTGCAGCGGTGCCCACCGTGGATCCACCCCGGTGGTCTCGCCGTGCCCGCAGCCAGACACGTTGCGGTCGGCGCCGCACACGGGGCACAGGCCGCGGCAGTCGGCGTGGCACAGGGTGCGCAGCGGAATCGTCGCGACGATCGCGTCACGGAACATGGCGACGAGATCGATGACGCCCTCGGGCAGGATCTCGTACCCGGCCTCGACCTCCTCGGCGTCGGGGTCGAGACGCCGAGGGTCGATGTACAGCTCCGACACGGCGACGTTGTGGTCGGCGTCGACGTCGGTCAGGCACCGGCCGCAGGGCAGCGACGTGGCGAACGCCAGCCGGCCACGGACCAGCAAGCCGTCGACCAGCATCTCGAGGCGCAGGTCGACGCCGATGGGTCCGTCGAGTGCCTGGTCAGCGGGACCCCAGTCGCTCGCGGGCGCGTCGACCTCGCCACGGGTCAGCGTGGCGGTGACCTCCCGCGTCGCACCAGGGCGGTCGACGAGGTCGGTGATGGGGATACGCACGTGGAGGCTCCGAGTTCGTGGATCGGGAGGCTAGCACAACAGCCACATAGCGCGCGCTGTGCGCACGTCTTCGCGCGCTGACCCGACTCCCGGCGGAACAGGGGGTGGCGGCCACGCGCACCCCGCTCAACGCCATCACCTCGTCTCCCATTCCTCGTCGGCGCGCTCTTCCTCGACGTCGGCGAGGTCGTCCGCCGCGATCCGCCCGCGGAGCTTGTCGCGTCCCCGTCCCACCGCCGCGAGCGTCTTGTTCAGCACCACCTCGAAGTTCGCGAGCTTGGCGTCGACGTAGTCCTCGGCTTCGAGGCGGATCTGGCGGGCGTGCTCCTGGGCCTCGTCGATGACGCGGTCGGCCTCGCGGTTGGCGGCCTGGACCACCTCCGTCCGTGACACCAGCCGGGCGCGCTCCGCCTCGGCGTCCTCGCGGAGCTGCGCCGCTTCGCGCCGGGCCCGGTCGAGGATCTCGTCACGCTCCTTCAGGATCCACCGGGCCTGGCGCAACTCGTCGGGGAGCGAGCCGCGCAGTTCGGCGATCACGCCTTCCAGCTCGGCCCGGTTGAGCATGATGGAGGCGGACAGCGGGACGTTCTTCCCGTCGGCCACCATGAGCTCGAGCTGGTGGAGCTTGGCCTCGACGTCCAGAGAGCCGCTCGGTGCGGCGCTCCACGAGGTCGGACGGCTGGTGTCGGTATCGGCCATGTGGACTCTCGCTCCGTGGTGTTCCCTGCCAGCGTACTGGCGGGGGCCCGGGCTCAACCGAACTCCTCGGCCAGCGCCGCGGCGACCTGCGGGGGTACCAGGCCCTGAACCGACCCGCCGAGGCGGATGACCTCCTTCACCAGCGACGACGACAGGTACGACCAGTCGGGGCTGGTGGACATGAACAGGGTCTCGACGTCGCCCAGCCGCTGGTTCATCTGGGCCATCTGGAGCTCGTACTCGAAGTCGCTGACCGCGCGGAGGCCCTTGACGATGACGCCGATCCCGCGCTCGTGGCAGAAGTGCACCAGCAGCCCCTGGAAGCTGGTGACCTGGACGTTACCCAGGTGGGCGGTGGTCTCCTCGATCAGGCGCACACGGTCGCCGACGTCGAACAGGGGCTGCTTGGTGGGGTTCTGCAGCACCGCCACGACGACCTCGTCGAAGCGCGACGCGATGCGCTCGATGATGTCGAGGTGGCCGTAGGTGACCGGGTCGAAGCTCCCCGGGCACACTGCGGAGTTGCTCATCGGCCGGACCTTCCGTGCGTCGCCAGCCGGGAAACTACTGGCCGACCAGGTGTCCTTCGGCCACGGCTTCGTGCAGGACGGTGTCGCCGTAGCGCCGGGTCCGGGTGGGCCGCAGGTCGGTCGGCCATGGCGGCGCGGGGGCATGGTGGCTGGCCTCGAGGACCACCAGGCCGTCCGGGGCGAGCACCGTGGGCAGGTGTGCGAGCACGTCCGCCAGTTCCATCCGGTCGGTGTCGTAGGGAGGGTCGATAAGGACCAGGTCGAACGCGGTGCCCGGCAACCGATCACGGAGCGCCGCGCGAACGTCGGCGTGCAGCACGACGGCGTCTTGGCCCAGTCCGGTCCGTTCGAGGTTCTCCACGAGCGCCCGGTGGGCGCCGGCCGCACGCTCGACGAAGACCGCCAGCCGCGCTCCCCGAGACAGCGACTCGATGCCCAGCGCGCCGGAACCGGCGTACAGGTCGGCGACGGCCGCTCCGGGCAGACGCGGTTGCACCGAGGAGAACAGCGCCTCCTTCACGCGGTCGCTGGTCGGGCGGGTCCCGCGCCCGCGGGGCGCCGTCAGCCGCCGTCCACGGGCGGCCCCGGCGATGACCCTGACGGCAGCCTCCTCGACCGCGAGGTGGCCAGGGTACGACGCGACCGGCCTCATCCCGTGGCGAGCGCCTCGAGCTGCTCCAGGCCACCGCGGTAGCGGCGGCGGACCTCTGCCCGCAGACCAGCCAGCCGGGGCGCCGCCAGGTCGGGGTCTGCGGTGACGAGCTCGCCGGCCAGCTGCCGGCAGTGGACGACGACCTCCAGGTCGTCGGCGAGGCGGGCCAGCTTCAGGTCGGGCATCCCCGACTGGCGGCTGCCGAACAGCTGACCCTCCCCGCGCAGCTCGAGGTCGACCTCGGCGAGCGCGAAGCCGTCATGGGTCAAGGCCACCGCCTCCAGCCGGGTCCTGGCCTCGTCGGTGAGCTCCTCGCCCGGCCGCCCGGCGAACAGCACGCAGTAGCTGCGGTCGGCGCCGCGGCCGATCCGGCCGCGTAGCTGGTGCAGCTGGGAGATCCCGAACCGATCGGCGTCCTCGACGATCATCACGGTGGCGCTTGGGACGTCGACACCGACCTCGACGACGGTGGTGGCCACCAGGACGTCGAGTTCGCCGCGACGGAAGGCGCTCATCGCCGCGTCCTTGTCGTCGCCCCGCATCCGTCCGTGGACCAGCCCGACCCGCAGGTCGGCGAAGACCGTGTCACGCAGCCGGATGTACTCGTCCTCGGCGGCGCGGGCGGCCACGTCCTCGGAGCCCTCGACCAGCGGGCACACCACGTAGGTCTGGCGTCCGCGGGCTGCCTGCTCGCGGACGAAGGCGTACAGGCGCTCACGTCGACCGGTCTGGTCCGACGTGATCACTTGGGTCACGACCTCCTGGCGCCCCGGCGGGAGCTCGTCCAGGACGGTGACGTCGAGGTCGCCGAAGAGCGTCAGCGCGAGCGAGCGCGGGATCGGCGTGGCGGTCATCACCAGCACGTCGGGCGCGGCGGCGTGGTCGGTGGCCTTCTCACGCAGCGACACGCGCTGGTGCACGCCGAAACGGTGCTGCTCATCGATCACCACCACGCCGAGGTCGGCGAAGCGCACCCCCTCTTCCAGCAGCGCGTGGGTGCCAACGACGATGTCGGTCGTACCCGACAGCAGCTCTGCGAGGATGCGACGCTTGGCGGCGGTGGGCGTCGCCGAGGTGAGCAGCTCCAGGCGGATCCCGTCGAGGACGTTCACGCCCAGCGGAGCGAGCTGGTCGGTCAGTGTGCGCTGGTGCTGCACAGCGAGGACCTCGGTCGGGGCCATCAGGACCGCCTGACGGCCGTTGTCCACGGCGCACAGCATCGTCCAGGTGGCCACCAGGGTCTTGCCGGATCCGACGTCACCCTGCAGCAGCCGGTGCATCGGGCGGTCGGCGGCCAGGTCGGCCCCGACCTCGCACGTCGCGCGCTGCTGGGCCGCGGTCGGCGTGAAGCCCAGCGCGTCCAGGAACCGGCTGGCGCGACCGTCAGGCGTCGGGCCGTTGTCCATTCCGGCCCTGCCGGCCTCCAACCGGACGCGCCGCCAGTGCAACCCGACCTGGAGGGTGAACAGCTCATCGAAGACGATCCGGCGTCGGGCGGCGGCCGCGGCACGGTGATCGGGCGGGGAGTGGATGGCGCGGACCGCCGTGTCGAGTGGCATCAGCCCGAGCTGGTCGCGGAGGTCGTCGGGGAGGAAGTCGTCGACCTCAGGCAGCCGGTCCAGCGCGGCGTCGATCCACCCCTGCATCCGCCAGCTCGGGACCGCCTCCGTGGCGGGGTACACGGGGACGAGCCTGCGGTGGTGGACGTCGCCTGTCCGCCCGTCACGCCCCAGGTCGTGGACGTCGGGCATCACCAGCTGCGGCTGGCCGTGGCGACGCTCGAGCGTTCCCGAGAACGTCGCGACGGTCCCGGGCGGGTGGCGACGTGGTCGCCAGTCCTGGTTGAAGAACGTCACGGCGAAGGGGGTGCCGGTGCCGTCCCGGACGGTGGCTTCGCTGATGGTGAGGCGGCGGCCGGTCCGCTTGGAGGTGGGCTGCCGCTGCGTCCACTGCACGACGGTCCCCACGAGCGTGACCGGCTCCCCGACCGTCGCGAGGTCCAGCGGGACGAGCTCGCCGAGATCCTCGTACCGCCGTGGGTAGTGCTCGATCAGGTCGCGAACGGTCTCGATCCCGAATTGCGACCGCAAGGTTGTCGCGCGCCGGGATGCCACTCCCGGGACGGTGGCGACGGGGTCGTCGAGGTCCAGCCGGTCGGCCACTGCTCGGCTCCTGTGAAGCTCGCCAGCGTGGGCGCAGGGTACAAACGCGCCGTGGCCGAGCCGCGAACGTCGACCGCTGCGAGCGGCGCCACGGTGCGGCACGGCCGCAGGTGCGCTAGTCTGCGATCCGTCGCCTGCCGCTCGTTTGACGCGGGTCGACACGCACCCTCGGTCGCGCCCAGCATCGTGCTCCCGACATCGTGCTGTGGTTGTGCTGTGTGACCGTGCGTCGAGTCGTGAACGGAGTCACAATGGCGGCTGTCTGCGAGATCTGCGGGAAGGGCCCCTGGTACGGCAAGCAGGTCAGCCACTCGCACCGGCGTTCGTCGCGGCGGTGGAACCCCAACATCCAGCGGTTGCGTGTGCTCAAGGACGGACGGGTGCAGCGGGTCGATGTGTGCACGTCGTGCGTCAAGGCGGGGAAGATCCAGCGACCACCGGTGGGCAGCGGCGGCTGACCCACCCCGCGCCCCCGGGACGTCGCCGTCCCGAGCAGCTGTGGGTCTGGATCGGACACCGTCAGCAGTCGTGTCCGATCTCCCAGCCGGGGTTGACCGGACCAATCCCGTGTCCCACCCGGATCCCGTGCTCGATCGCTCCGGTCACGAACCTCTTCGCCTCTCGCACCGCGGCGACCACGTCGTCTCCGTGCGCCAACCGAGCAGCGATCGCCGACGCCAGCGTGCACCCCGTGCCGTGCGTATCGCGCGTATCGAGCCGGCGAGAACGGATCTCGTGGTAGGCGCTGCCGTCGGTGAGCAGGTCGACCGCGTCGTCGTTGTCCGGCAGGTGCCCGCCCTTGACCAGCACCCAGCGCGGCCCCAGTTCCAGCACGGCGTCGCCCGCCCGCCGCAGGTCCTCGGCCCGCTCGACCTTGACGTCGCTCAGCAGCGTCACCTCCCCCACGTTGGGCGTGACGACCAACGCCCTGGGCAACAGGTCGTTGCGCAGCGCGTCGACCGCATCGTCTCGCAGCAGCGGGTCCCCGTGCTTGGACGCCGCCACCGGATCGACCACGACGGTGCGCACGTCGTACTCGTCGAGCGCCGCGGCGACGGCGGTGATGATCGCGGAGTTGGCGAGCATCCCGGTCTTGACGCTGTCCACACCGATGTCCTCGACGACGCTCTTCAGCTGGCGGACGACGAAGTCGGGTGGGATCTCGTGGACGCCCTGCACCCCGACCGTGTTCTGGGCGGTGAGAGCCGTGATCACGCTCATGCCGTACGCGCCGAGTGCCTGGAAGGTCTTCAGGTCGGCCTGGATCCCCGCTCCACCGCCGGAGTCGGAGCCCGCCACCGTCAGCACGCGGACGGGACGCTCGCTCATCCTGCCTCCTCCTGCCGTCGGGGTCCGTGCTCGTGGCCGAGCCGGCTGATGTCGCGCTCGCTGCCATCGGCGAGGCGCAGCGCGACGCCGTCCCCGTCCGTGACCGTACCGACCTCGTGCCAGACGAACCCCCGCGCCAGCAGCTGCCGCGCCAGGTCCGCCACCCGGTCGGGCGGCACAGCAGCGACCAGCGCGAGGTCGTCGCCCCCGCCGCACAGCAGCTCGAACAGGTCGATCGCGAGCGCCTCGGCCACGGCGGCCACGCCCGGGTCGACGGGGAGCCGCTCGGCATCGACGACCACCCGCACGCCGGAGGCGGCGGCGACGTGGCCCAGGTCCCGCCCCAGTCCGTCGCTGACGTCGATGCAGGCGTGCGCGCCGTGGCGCGCCAACGCCGCGCCCGCCTCAGGAAACGCCTCCGGCCGGCGGTGCGCGCGCAGCAGCTGCGGATGATCGTCGAGCAGGTCGCGACGTCCGGCGCGGTGCGCCGCCAGACCGGCCGCAGCCGCCCCCAGCGGTCCGATCACGATCACCGCATCGCCGGGGCGGGCACCCGACCGCAGCAGCGGGCGCTCGGCGTGGAGCCGGCCGAGGACGGTCACGGCCACGGCCAGCACCGGTCCGCCGGCGATGTCCCCGCCGACGAGGGCGACCCCCCACCGGCGTGCGGCCTCGTCGAGGCCGGCGTACAGCGCGTGCACGGCGTCGTCGGGCAGATCGGCGGGGCGGATCAGCGCGACGACCGCCGCGGCGGTCGATGCGCCGACGGCGGCGAGGTCGCTGACGTTCACAGCGATCGCCTTCCAACCCACGTCCGCGTGGTTGGAGATCGTCAGGTCGAAGTGCACACCCTCGACGAGGGCGTCCACGGCGACGGCGATGTCGGCATCGCCGAACGTGACGACCGCGGCGTCGTCGCCGACACCGAGCGGGATACCCGGGCCCGCTCGGGCCAGGCGGGGCTGCAGTGCGGCGAGCAACTCGAACTCCGGCGATGTCACCGCGATCGCTCCTGTCTCCTCGACGGTGTCCCGCTGCGCGGCACGGCGACCATGCCCGGTCTGACGGCCACGAGCGCGTAGGCTGGTGTTGACGATCCTGCCCGGCAGGAGGGGCCCGACCGAAGGAGCGCGCGTGGCAGTCTCGGCGTACATCCTCATCCAGACCGAGGTCGGCAAGGCGGCCGACGTCGCGGAGCAGGTGGCGGAGATCGACGGGGTCAGCGAAGCATCGGACGTGACCGGCCCCTACGACGTGATCGTCCGTGCCGAAGCCGGCAACGTCGACGAGCTCGGCAAGATGGTCGTCTCCAAGATCCAGGCCATCGACGGGATCACCCGGACCTTGACCTGCCCCGTCGTGCACCTGTAGCGCTCAGGGGGCGTAATGGGCCTCCTCCCGGGCCGCCTCCAGGGCGAGCTCCAGGAGGCGGCTGACCAGGTCCGGGTACTTCAACCCTTCGGCTTCCCACAGCCGCGGGAACATCGAGCTGGGGGTGAACCCCGGGATGGTGTTGATCTCGTTGACGAACACCGCCCCGTCGCCCCGCAGGAAGAAGTCGATGCGGGCCATCCCCCGGCAGCCGATCGCGAGGTACGCCTGGCGCGCCAGGTCGCGGATCCGGACGGTGAGCGCCTCGGGCAGCTCCGCCGGCAGAATCAGCTCGGAGGCGTCGAGGTACTTGGCCTCGAAGTCGTAGAACTCGTGGCTGGGCACGATCTCGCCCGGCAGCGTCGTGTGGACCTCGGCGTTACCGAGCACGCCGACCTCGACCTCCCGGACCTCCTCGATCCCCTCTTCGACGATCGCGACCCGGTCGTAGCCGAACGCCTCCTGAAGTCCGGCCTCGAGGTCGTCGCGCCCGGTCACCTTGGTGATTCCGATCGACGAGCCTTGCCGCGCCGGTTTGGCGAACATCGGGTACTTGAGCGCCCCGTCGATCTCGTCGAGGAGCGCGCCACGTTCATCGACCCACCGTTCGTAGCGCACCGGCAGGTATGGGACCTGCGGTAGCCCGCGTGCCTTGAAGGCGCTCTTCATGGCGCGCTTGTCGATGCCCAGCGACGACGCGGTCACATCGGCACCGACGTACGGCACGCTGACCGACGCCAGCAGCCCCTGCACGGTGCCGTCCTCGCCGTAGGGTCCGTGCAGCACCGGGAAAGCAACGTCGATCGGCGAGACGGTGTCGTAGCGCTCTTGGTCGGGATCGGTCGCGTCGAACGAGACCAGCACCGGCCCATGGCGATCGAGGATGCACGCGACCGTGGGCCCGTCGCTGTCCACCTCGGGCAGGGCTCGGCCGGGACGGGCCTGGATGTCACCGTTGGTGAGCACCCAGCGTCCTTCCTTGGTGATCCCGACCGGGACGACCGCGTAGCGGTCGTGGTCGATCGCCTCCAGCACCGACCGGGCCGAGAGGCACGACACCTGGTGCTCGCTGGACCGTCCCCCGTAGAGGATCAGCACGCGTTGTCCCATCCGTCCTCCCGAGTGTCGCCAGCGGCGATCCCCACTCGGATCGAACCGTAGGTCATCGACCACGTGGATCCCCACCGGCTCGCGGACGACCAGGCGTTGCGGCGGCGGTCACCGCCGGCGGGGAGTCGCGTGCAACCGCGACGGTGGCTCGCCTACCGTGCCCGCTCCGGCCGACCGAGGACGCCCCAAGTGACAGGGCAAGTGGCAGGGATCGACTTCGCGGGCCGCGTGGCGATCGTCACCGGCGCGGGCGGAGGGCTGGGCCGAAGCCACGCGGCGCTCCTGGCCAGCCGCGGCGCCAAGGTCGTGGTCAACGACCTGGGGGTCAGCCGCCACGGCGAGGGCGGCACCGCCAAGGTGGCCGACGCAGTGGTGGCCGAGATCACCGACGCCGGGGGGGAGGCGGTCGCCAACCACGACGGCGTGCACACCTGGGAAGGCGGGCAGGCGATCATCCGGGCGGCGCTGGACGCGTTCGGGCGAGTGGACATCGTCGTGAACAACGCGGGGATCCTCCGGGACGTGTCGTTCAAGAACCTCACTGCCGACCAGCTCGAGACGGTCTTGAAGGTGCATCTGTACGGCGCGTTCCACGTGACCAAGGCGGCGTGGCCGTACCTGCGCGACAACAGCTACGGGCGGGTCATCAACACGACCTCGGGATCGGGGCTGTACGGCAACTTCGGTCAGGCCAACTACGCCGCCGCCAAGATGGGCGTGGTCGGTCTGACCCGGGCGCTCGCACAGGAAGGGGCCAAGTACAACATCACCTCCAATGCGATCGCGCCGATCGCGGCCTCACGCCTGACCGAGGATGTCCTCGCACCGCAGCTGCTCCAGCGACTCGATCCTGCCTTCGTCTCACCTCTCGTGGCACACCTGGCCTGGGAAGGCTGTACCGAGACGGGGCGGATCTACTACGCCGGCGGCGGCTACTACGCGCGGGTGGCGATCGTGGAGGGCACAGGCCACGTCTTCGACCACGTGCCGCAGGTGGAGGAGCTCGCCGAGCACTGGTCACAGATCGCGTCGATCGATGGCGCCCGCGAGTACGCCAACCTCAGCGAGTCCACCTTCGGGGTGGCGCAGGCGTTGAGGATCGACTCCACCCCCGGTGCGACCTAGACCCGACCTCGACCCTGACCTGGCGCGCGCCACTACAGTCGCCGCGGCGTCGGGGAGGACGACAGCTGAGGCACGAGGTCGTGGCGGTGGTGCCGTTCCGGGCTCCCGGCCGGGGCAAGACCCGCCTCGAGGTCCGGGCGGGCGCCCCCGGCCTGTCGCCGAGTCAGCGCGCGACGTTGAGCCGTGCGATGCTCGCCGACGTCAGCGCCGCGCTGGCGTGCTCATCGGTCGACCGGGTGGTGGTCGCCGCGGCGGGGCGTCGAGCAGCGGCTGCGGCCGCGGCCCTCGGACTCGAGGTGCGCCTGGACCCACCCGAGGCGCACGGCCTCAACGCGGCGCTGGCGGCTGTGACGACGCAGCTCGACGCCGCGACCATGGTGGTGGTGGCCGCTGATCTTCCGTCCCTGCGCGGCGACGAGGTCGATGCCCTGCTGGCCACCGACGCCGACGTCGCAGTTGCACCCACCGCGGACGGGGGGACCGGAGGGCTTGTCCGTCGACCGCCGGATGTCATCCCCGCGGCGTACGGCGTCGGGTCGGCCGCCCGTCACCGTGCACTGGCCGCCGCCGCCCGCCTGCGATCGGCCGAGCACGACCTTCCCGGTTTCCGCCGGGACGTGGACACCTGGGAGGACCTGTACGACCTGCTGACAGGCCCGGTCGGCGCCGCGACCGCCGCGGTCCTCGCTCGGCTGTCCGACCGGCTGTTGTCGCAGCCACCAGCGTCAGGGGCGGAGTTGTCTCTGGCGGGCCTCGACGACCTTCCGCAGCCGCCGCAGCAGCACGTGGTTGCGGAGCCACAGCAGCCGGTCGACCACCGGGGCCACCAGCCGGTGTGACGCAGGCCCGGCCACCAGGTACTCCTCGATCTCCACCAGCGTCACCTGGCCGTGGGGACGGAGACGGAAGATCGTCTCGTTGATGGCCAGCGGCATCATCGAGGGGCGGACGACCAGCCGGCGGGGTGGTTCGGTCTCAACGGCGACGGTCTTGTCGCGGATCAGCGTGACGCCGAGGCCGAGGCTGTGGTGGAAGACCGACCCCGGTTCAGGCCATCGGGGGTCGAACCGGCGGATGGTCCTCGTGCCCGCGACAAAGTAGGCGTAGGCGCGGGGATCGGCCAGAACGGCGAACACCCGGTCGGGCGTCGCCTTGCAGGTCGTCCGGTTGCGTGCCATGGAGGCCCCCTCACAGGCCGAGGACGGTCCGGGCCAGGCGGTCTCTGAGCGCGGTCGGCACCAGCGGTCCCCCCCATCGCAGCGCGACCGCCTCGGCACCCACCCAGTAGTTCGCTCGGGGGCGCCCCGCGGTGAGCGCCGTGCCGATGACCTCTGCGACGGCCTCTGGGGGGTGCATCCGCCCGACGAGGGCATGCAGGATACGTCGCGCGCGGTCGTAGGCGGTCTCGAAGTGCGAACCCGCGCGGTGACGGAGCAGATCGTCTTCGGCCTTCCGCCAGATGTCGGTCTCGATGCCTCCGGGTTCGATCAGGACGACTTCCACCCCGAAGGACGACACCTCGATCCGGAGAGCATCGCTGACGGCGGAGAGCGCGGCCTTGCTGGCTTGGTACCAGCCGGTCAGGGGTCCGGTGAGGTGCACGAGCGACGACGAGACGTTCACGATCCGACCTTCGGACCGTTCGCGCATGGCCGGTAACGCCAGACGCGCGAGGCGCATCGGCGCGACCACCATCGTCTCGAGTTGGCGCAGGGCATCGCCCGGCGGGACGTCCACGACGGTCCCCACGTTGTAGTACCCGGCGTTGTTGACCAGCCCGTACAACGTCCGATCCGCCATCGCGCGCTCGCACGCGTCGGCGTCGGTGACGTCGAACAGCATCGGCTCGACCTCCACCCCCGCCTGCTCGGCGGCCTCGACCAACCTCTCGGCCTTGTGCTGCGTGCGGGCTGAACCGAGGACGTGGAAGCCCAGCTCGGACAGGTGCAGGGCGGTGGCCAGCCCGATGCCGGAGGTGGCACCGGTGACGAGGACGGAGCGGGACATGGTGGCATCTTCGGTCGGCGGCGTTCGGTCGCTGTGTGGATCAGCCCGTCGACGGAGGGTGGCCTGTCAGCACGTCACCGTGTCCCCGCGATCGGCCCAGCGTTACTGCGGATGCACTTCCCAACGACGCGCAGCCGAGCGGGATGGCAGGGCCTCCTCGGAGAGGAAGTCGACGTCGGGGCGCTGCGCCAGCCGCGACGTCAGCTCCAGGACGGCAGTTGGGCGGCCGTAGAGGGTCATGCCCATGGCGACCCGGTCGCCGAAGGGTCGCAGGTCCAACTGCATCAGGCTGATGTCGGCATCGCCGACCAGGGCGCGCACCGCGGTGGCCGCCGACAGGTCACGGACGATCAGTTGCACGTTGATGTCCGAGCGACGTCGAGCGCCCAGGACCAGGCCGCCGACCCACTCGAGAGGCCACAGGACCACCACCGTGATGATCACCAACGCCAACCCGGTGGCGTACGCACCGATGCCGGCGTTCAACCCTGCTGCCGCCGACCCCCACAGTGCCGCGGCCGTCGTGAGCCCGTGCGGCTTGCCGCCGGCCGCGAAGATCGCTCCACCGCCCAGGAAGCCGATGCCCGACACGATCTGTGCCGCGACGCGCGACTCGTCGACGTCGAACGGGAAGTTCGTCACCGACGCGTACGCGAACGCAGCCGCGGCCACGCCGACGACGATGTTGGTCCGAAGACCGGCGGGCTTGGCGCGAAGTTCCCGGTCCAGGCCGATCCCCGCCGCGAACGCCGCAGCCACCATCAGTCGCACGAACGGTGTCCAGTCCACGACCACCTCCGGGTCGGGGCGATCGACGCTCGTCAGCGTCCTGCCTGCTCCCGCTCCCAACGGGCTCTGCGGATCCGCCCGCGCCGCCACGCGAACCCCGCGCCGACCGCCATCCCGAAGACGAACGACCCGAGGAGGAGCACGATCAACGGGATCCCCTCACCGGGGAAGGCGCCTCCTCTGCCGCCCCACAGCCACTCGATCGGGACCGGGTGAAGGTTGTCCAGCGACAACAGCATGAACAGCAGCGCGAGGACACCGAGCACGACCCGACCGACGGTCTGCGACAATGGCGCCGGTTCGGTGGGGGCTGGGCGTGGCTCTGGGCGCCCCTCCTGCTGTGGTGGACGTTCCGCTCCGGCCCGCTGATCTGCGTCCCCCGTCTCGTCGTCGCGACCACTCGCCATGTTCGCCTCCCTCCGACGACTGGAGCGCCGATGTGGCCCACTGCCGCCGACGCTACTTCAGCCCCCATCGCGCGCCGGCGACGTCGGTACGGGGCGACAAGTGGCGGGATACGCTGCGCCCGCTCGTCGGCAGGGAGCCAGCTGCGTTGCCCCAGGGGACGGTCAAGAGCTACGACCCGATCACCAACGAGGCCGTCATCCTCGACGATCAGCTCAATGAGCTGGTGGTGGATCGCGAGGTCTTCGCGGCGTCGGGGCTGCGGGAGCTGCGACTGGGCCAGCGTGTCCGGTTCGAACTCGACGAAGAAGACGACGCCCCGCAGGTCACGAACCTGAACATCGTCAGCCTATGAGGAGCGGGCTGCCGGGGCGGCCGTCGGCGTTCGCAGCGTCGTGACGGTTACTCGATGGCGGTGACCTCATCGACGACCGCTGCGCTCCGCGCCAACAGGCCCTGGCCGTGCTCCAGGCCCTGCTGCTCGGCCCACCCTCGGGTCGCTTCCAGGGTCTGGCGCAGCCGCTGTGCTGCATCCGGGGCGACCGACCCGTACTCGGCGAGTGCCGCGGACGCGACCTTGTCCGGTCCGAGCTGGACCAGCTCGCGGACCAGACCTTGCGGCTCGGGTCCATCGCGGTAGGCCAGCGCGACGGCCGTGGCGAACTCATGCGACCCATCGTCGCCGTCGGAGGCGATGATCGCCAGGTGCATCAGCGCCTTCGCCGAGAGGCGGTCGGTGTCGGCGACAGCCTCGACGATCTCGGCGTAGGGGCCGAGCTCGTCGGCGGTGAGCAGCGTGCCGGGCAGGCGCAGGTACTTGGCACGGACCGGGACGTTCTGGTGGACCTCGAGGTCGACGGGAGGCTCTGCCTGGGTCAGCCAGTCACGCAACTGCCGTGCCGCGTCCCAGTAGGCCGCGGCGCCACCGTCGCGGGCGGCCCCCGGTGTGGCGATCACCTTGGCCGGATCCACCGTGAAGGTGATCAGGCCCCGGCCATGCTCGCCGATGTGGGTCCGGGCGTGATCCAGCGACAGGTACGCCGAGACCCGGCGGCCGTGAGCGTAGGTCCCCGGAGCCTGGCGATCCTCGACGCCGGGGGGACCCAACCGGTCGCTGAGGTCCGCCCGGGTGCGCAGCCCCTGCTCCTCGATCAGCGGCAGGCGGCGCAGTCGGGTCAGGTGCCAGACGGTGACACGGGCCACGTGATGCCTCCATCGTTGGCCGCGCCCTAGCGCCGCCGGGCGCGGACCTCTCGCCGGTCGAGCTCGGCGACCAACCGCTCCAGCTGCTGCTCGGCGCGGGCCAGGTCGTCCTGCGCGGACTGGGAGATGGCGATCAACTGCCGTTGCCACCGGCCCCTGGCGTCCCGGGACAGCCTGACGTCGTCGAGGCGCGCGTGGACGTCGCGGAGTCGGCGCGTCAGCGCCAGGACGCGGTCGGCGTCGAGCAGGCTGGCGTCGTCGCCAGCTCTGCTGTCTCGCCCACCCTGGTGGTCGCCCACGCGGCCTAGGGTAACCGCGGCGGGAGGGGCGACCGGAGAGGCCACGGCGTGCGCTACGTCAACCTCGGTGCGAGCGGCGTGAAGGTCAGCGTGCTCGCGCTCGGATCGTGGCTCACCTACGGGGGGACGGTCGAGGACCGGGTCGCGCGCGAGTGCGTCGGCGTCGCGCTCGACAGCGGCGTGAACCTCATCGACACCGCCGACGTGTACAAGTGCGGCGAGGCCGAGCGGGTCCTCGGCGACCTGCTCAGCGGCCGCGACCGGCGGCACGTCGTGCTCGCCACCAAGGTCTACTTCCCGATGAGCGACGACGTGAACGACCGCGGGTTGTCACGCAAGCACGTGACCGAGTCGATCGACGCGTCGCTGCGGCGCCTGCGCACCGACTACGTCGACCTCTACCAGTGCCACCGCTACGACACGACCACGCCGACCGATGAGGTGGTGGCCACGATGGGTGATCTGGTCCGCCGGGGGAAGGTGCTCTACTGGGGCGTGTCGATGTGGCGCCCGGAACGGATCGTGGAGGCCTGCACCCTCGCCGACGCGCTCAACGTCCCACGGCCCGTCAGCAACCAGCCGGTCTACTCGCTGCTGGAGCGTGGCATCGAGTCGGCGGTGCTGCCGATCAGCCGTGAGTACGGACTGGGTCAGATCGCCTACAGCCCGCTGGCCCAAGGTGTCCTCACCGGGAAGTACAGCGGCGGGGACGTGCCGCGAGGATCCCGCGCCGCCGGCGAGGCCCGTCGCTTCGTCGAGCGCTACCTGGACGAGGCGTCCCTGGACAAGGTCGACCGCATGGGTCGGCTGGCCGCCGAACTCGACCTCAGCCACGCACAGCTGGCGCTGGCGTGGGTGCTTCACCAGGACGGCGTCGCCTCGGCCATCTTCGGGGCGTCCCGCCCCGAGCAGGTCCGCGAGAACGTCGCGTCCGCGGAGGTCGAGTTGGACCGGGACACGCTCGACCGCCTCGACGAGCTGTTCGCGAGCTGACCGCGGCCGACGTCACAGCGGAGGCACGCCCCGCACCGGGACGGGATCGCCGCGGTCACGCAGGTCACGTTCGTCGGCGGCCTCCACCTCGTCGCGTCGGATGCCCAGCACGAACAGCACCGCGTCGAGGTAGGGGACCGACACGCTGGTGTCGGCAGCTTCCCGGACCGCGGGTTTGGCGTTGAACGCCACGCCGAGTCCAGCCCGCGCCAGCATGTCCAGGTCGTTGGCGCCGTCCCCGATCGCCACGGTCTGTTCGAGCGGGATGTTCTCGCGGCGGGCGACCTCCTCGAGGACGTCGGCCTTGGCGGCGCGGTCGAGGACGCGCCCGATCAGCCGGCCGGTGACCCGCCCGTCGACGATCTGCAGCTCGTTGGCGTAGCAGTGGGCGATCCCGAGCTCCGCCGCCAGCGGGTCGGTGAAGAGCGAGAAGCCGCCGGACACGATCGCGACCTGGAAGCCCAGACGCTTCAGGGTCCGCACGAACGTCCGCGCGCCGGGTGTGAGCCGCACACGTGCCCGGACCCGCTCCAGTGCGTCACGGTCGAGTCCGGCCAGTAGCGCCACCCGGGCGCGGAGAGCCTCACCGAAGTCGAGTTCGCCCGCCATCGCCCGTTCGGTGACGTCGCGGACACGGTCGGCGGTGCCCGCCTCCTCGGCCAACAGATCGATCACCTCGTCCTGGATCAGGGTCGAGTCGACGTCCATCACCACCAGGCGCTTCGCGCGCCGTTCGAGCCCCTCACGCTGGACCGCCACGTCGATCGCGTGCTCGGCGGCGGCGTGCAGCAGCCCGGCGCGCAGCGTGTCCGCGTGGCCGCCGGACACCACGAGTTCGTAGCTGACGACGGGATAGCGCGACAGGCGCACGATCCGGTCGATGTTGGCTCCGGCACCGGCGATCCGGTGCGCGACCGCGGCCAGCGCCGCCGCGGTCAGGGGCGCCCCGATCACCGTCACCGCGTAGCGCTGGCGCGGCGGCGTCGCGACGTGCGCCTCGACGGGTTCGAAGTCGACCTCGAGCCCGCGTTCCCAGCCCAGGAACAGGATGTCCTTCACGACCCGGTCACTGGTCCGGTCCCCGCCGGCCGGCAGACCAACCAGCAAGTCGAGGGTGAGGCGATCGCGGGTGGTGACCTGCTCCATGTCGTAGACGTCCACGCCGCCGGCCGCCAGGACGTCCAGGAGGGCTGCGGTGATGCCGGGCTGGTCACGTCCCGAGACGCGAACGAGGAGGGTCCGCCGGTCGTCCATCCGCGCGAGCGTACCGACGGTCACCGCGTCCTCGGACGGGCAGTGGTCACTGCCAGCCACCACGGCCGTCGCGACCGTCGATGCACGCCGGGATCCGCGGTCGGCCGTCCGGCGCCGGCCGCCCCTACACTGCGCCGCCATGCGTCCTCGGACGGCGCGTCCCCGCCGACCTGCGATCCTGACCGCACAGCTGCTCGCGGCAGGCGCTCTCGCCGTCCTCGCCGCCGGGACGCTGATGACGGCGAGCCGGCTGGGAGAGCCGGTCCCGGCGCCGCTCCCAGCGCCCGAGCCGCTGCCCGAGCCGCCTGCCCCACCGACCTCCGCGCCGGTCGCCGCTGCCCCCACCCCGTCGCCCACCCCGACCCTGCACCCGCTGGTGGACCGCAGCAGCGTCGGGGCGCCGTGGGGAACGGTGGCCGGCGTGCTGCAGTTCCGTGGGAACCCCACCCGGACGTGGTACGGGCTCGGTCCGGTTCCGTCCTCCCCGCAGGTGCGCTGGCGGTACCCGGACGAGCCGATGTGCACCGACGAGCCGATCCGCTCCCGGGCGGGGACCGCCGACCCGCCGGTGAAGCGCTGGTGCGGCACCGGGTGGACCGGTCAGCCGGCGGTGTGGGAACGCCCCGACGGCGTGGTCGAGGTTGTCGTCGGTGCGTACGACGGGGCGGTGCACTTCATCAGCGCGACGTCGGGCCGGGCGCTGCGACCGCCGTTCGAGACCGGCCACATCATCAAAGGCTCGGTGACGCTCGACCCCGATGGGTTCCCCCTGCTGTACACCGGGTCGCGCGACGGCTACCTGCGGGTGGTGGCGCTCGACCGTGACGGCCCGACGCAGCTGTGGGCGCTTCCGGCCAACCGCAGCCGGATCTGGAACGACGACTGGGACGGCAACCCCACGATCGTCGACGGGTTGCTGGTCACCGGCGGGGAGGACGGCTGGTTCTACGTGATCGACCTCAAGCGCGGCTACGACGCGGCGGGCCGGGTCACCGTCGACCCGACGGTCGTCGTGCAGCTGCCCGGCTGGGATCAAAAGCTGCTCCGCGCAGTCGGGGATCGCAACGTCAGCTTCGAGAGCTCCGTCGCGATCTTCGAGGGCCACGCGTTCGTCGCGAACTCCGCGGGGCGCGTGATCGGGTACGACCTCAGCCAGGTCCGCGACGGCCACGCGCCCGTGGTGTTCGAGTACTGGACCGGTGACGACACCGACGCGACGATCGTCATCGACCGTGACGGGATGCTGTACGTGGCATCGGAGCTCGAGCGCCGGACCGCCCGTGGCCGACAGGTCGGCCAGCTCGTCAAGCTGGACCGCGACCGCCCGGGTGACCCGCGGGTGTGGGGGCTGGACGTTCCCGCTCGCCCGGGCGCCCCCGCGAACGAACCCGGGGGGATCTGGGGAACACCGGCCCTGCACGAGGGTGTCCTGTACGTCACCACCCACGCCGGCGACCTGTTGGCGGTCGACAGCGCCGACGGACAGGTCGTGTGGCGGGAACCCATCGGGTACCACGAGTGGTCATCGCCCGTGGTCGTCGACGACACGCTGATCGTGGGTGCGTGCCAACGCGCCGGGATGTTGGCGTTCGATGTCCGCGATCCGCGCCGTCCGCGACCCCGCTGGTCGGTGCAGCTGGGCGGCTGCGTGGAGAGCACCCCGGCGGTGTGGCGGGGCGGGATCTACGTCGGGTCCCGCGACGGCTTCGTGTACGCGGTCGGAGACCGCTGAGCGACCCGGCCTACGCTTTCGTCCCCATGGTGACGTCCAACCCGGCACTGGATGAGCTCGGCGGTTACCCGCTGGCGGCCCTGCAGGACCTGGCCGAGGACCTCCGCGCTGACGGCCAGCCGGTCTACGACTTCTCGATCGGTGACCCCGACGAACCCACTCCGGACTTCATCCGCCACGCACTGGTGGACGCGCTCGGCCCGGTCAGCCGGTACCCGACCGTGACCGGGCGGCGCGAGCTGCGCGCCGCTGTCGCCGCCTGGTTCGCCCGCCGCCATGGGGTCGAGGTCGACCCGGATCGTCACGTCCTGCCCAGCGCCGGGAGCAAGGAGGCCATCTTCCACCTCCCGCTCGTGGTCGTGGATCCGCACGGCGACCGCCGCGGCGTGCTGTGGGGCGAACCCGGCTACCCCGTGTACGCCCGCGGTGCCCAGTTCGCCGGCGGGATGTCCGACCCGGTGCAGCTCACCGCCGAGCGCGACTGGCTGCTGGAGCTCGAGGAGGTCGACCCCACACGGCTGGCCCAGGCATGCGTGGCGTGGGTGAACTACCCGCAGAACCCGACCGGCGCTGCGGCCGACCGCGACTACTACCGCCGCCAGCTCGAGGTCGCCCGCGCCCACGACATCCTGCTGTGCTCCGACGAGTGCTACCAGGAACTGTGGTTCGACCACCCCGCCCCGTCGCTGCTGGAGGTGTGCGACGGGGACCTGACCGGGGTGCTGGCGTTCGTGTCGCTGTCGAAGCGCTCGGGGATGACCGGGTACCGGGCCGGAGCGATCGTCGGGGACCCGGAGCTGATCGCCCGGCAGCGTGTGCTGCGGCCCAACGTCGGGACCGCGCCCCAGACGTTCGTGCAGGCCGCTGCGATCGCGGCGTGGGCCGATCAGGACCACGTCGACGAGCGGCGCGCCATCTTCGCCGCCAAACGCGCGGTGATGCTGCCGTTTCTGGCGTCCCGCGGGATCGCGGTGTCCGGGAGCGACGCGACGTTCTACGTGTGGTTCCGCGCGCCCGGACGCGACGACGCCGCCTACGTCGAGGGCCTGCTCGCCGAGCGGGTGATCGCCTCGCCGGGACGTTCGTTCGGGCCATCCGGCGCCGGGTGGGTGCGCCTGGCGCTGGTGCCCAGCGCCGCGGAGTGCGAAGCGGCGGTGGAGCGGTGGGCGACGGCGATCGACGCGGGGCGGCTGCCCACCTGACCCAGCGCTGCGCTCCACCCACGGTTGGTAGCGTCGGCGCGATCGACGCGGAGGCCGACCGTGACCGAAGAGCTGCGCCGCACCGTCCGCGAAGCGTTCGACGCCGGTGGGGACGCGTGGGATGGGCTCGAGGTCCGCGACGCGGTCGCGCAGACGATGGCGCTGCTGGACCGTGGAGAGCTGCGCGTCGCCGATCCGCCGGCGGACGAGGACGGCGAGTGGACCGTGAACTCGTGGGTGCGCGAGGCGATCCTGCTGTACTTCCGCCAGGCCGAGATGATGCGCATGGAGGCCGGGACGTTCCAGTACCACGACAAGATCCCCGTGAAGACCGGCCACGCCGACAACGGGGTGCGGGTGGTGCCACCCGGCACGGCCCGCTACGGGTCGTTCCTGGAGCCTGGCGTGGTCATGATGCCCAGCTACGTCAACATCGGGGCGTGGGTGGGGTCGGGGACCATGGTCGACACGTGGGCCACCGTGGGGTCGTGCGCGCAGATCGGCCGTGACGTGCATCTGTCGGGCGGGGTGGGGATCGGCGGCGTCCTGGAGCCGCCCGGGGCCGACCCCGTCATCGTGGAGGACGGCGCGTTCATCGGGTCGCGGTGCGTGGTGGTGGAAGGCGCGCGCATCGGTCGGGAAGCCGTGCTCGGGGCGCTGACCGTGATCACCGCATCGACCCCGATCATCGACGTCCGCAGCGACGAGCCGTCGACCGCACGCGGCGTGGTGCCGCCACGCGCGGTGGTCGTGCCCGGGATGCGACCCCGGGACTTCCCGGCCGGGACCTACCACCTACCGTGCGCGCTGATCATCGGTGAGCGCACGGCGTCGACGGACCGCAAGACGTCCCTGAACCAGGCGCTGCGGGACTTCCAGGTACAGACATGACCCCCGCACCGTTCGACCTGCCCGGACGCCTCGTCGAGCTCTGCGCACAGCTGTCGGTCACCGGCCACGAGGCGCCGCTCACCGACGCGCTCGAGGAACGCTACGCGTCGGTGGCCACGATCCACCGGGTCGGCGACAGCCTGGTGGTGGGCGGGTCGGGTGAGGGCCCCCTGATCCTGCTGGTGGGGCACCTCGACGTGGTCCCACCCACCGAGGAGGACGCCGAGGCCCGCGTCGAGGACCGTGGCGACGGAGCCGTGGTCGTCGGGCGGGGCGCGTCGGACATGAAAGGCGGCATCGCCGTGGCGGAGGCCCTGTTCGCCGATGAGGCGCTGCGCGCCCGGTCGCCGTACGACCTGGCGCTGGTGCTGTACGCCGGTGAGGAAGGGCCAGAGGAAGCCAACGAGCTCGGGTCGGTCCTGGCTGCGCTGCCGTGGCTGTCGGACGCCAGCCTGGCGATCGTGCTCGAACCCACCGATCTGGAGGTCCAGGTCGGGTGCCTCGGTGGGTTGCACGCGGAGCTGTCGATCGTCGGCCGCCCCGCGCACTCAGCCCGTCCCTGGCTGGCGGACAACGCACTGACGAAGGCGGCGCCGCTCCTGGCCGAGCTGCACGATCCCGCCCCCCGCGACGTCGAGGTCGACGGGATCACGTTCCGTGACGTGCTCACCGCCACGCAGGCGTGGACCGACAACGCCCGCAACGTCATCCCCGGGCGCTTCACGATCAACGTCAACTACCGGTTCGGGCCCGACCGCACCCTCGACGAGGCCGAGGCCGAGCTGCGCGGCTGGGTCGCCGACCGCGCGGAGGTCACGATCGTGGACCGGGCGCCGCCCGCACCGCCGGGCCTGGACGCCCCCCTGGTCCGTGCGTTGGTGGAAGCGGTCGACGCTCCGGTCACCGGCAAACAGGCCTGGACGGACGTGGCGCGGTTCGCCGCTGCTGGCGTGCCGGCGGTCAACTACGGGCCGGGCATCACCGGCCAGGCGCACCGTGCCGGCGAGTACGTCCCGGTCGCCAACCTCGGGCACGTCCACGCGCGGCTGCGTTCTTTCCTCGCGACAGACCTCGAGACAGGCATCGCGACAGGAACGCACCAGGGGTGACGCGCGGTGCGTCACCCCTGGTACCCCCGAGCGGATTTGAACCGCCGTTACCGCCTTGAGAGGGCGGCGTCCTAGGCCGCTAGACGACGGGGGCGTGGGCCGGCTCGACGTGCGGCCGGCCGGTGCGCTCGGGGGGAAGGACTCGAACCCTCAATAACGGGGCCAGAACCCGTCGTGTTGCCAATTACACCACCCCCGAAAGCGAGGTCCCATCGTAACCGTGCCCGACAACAGCGGCCAACCTGTGCGACGCCCGCCCGCGGCAGCCGCCGAAGACCCGGCAGGCGGAACAGCTCATCCTCCGCCGGCCTCGTGCGCGACCGGGATGGCGTCGCGGATGCGTTGGATGACGCGTTGCTTGGACATCAACGCCAACGACTCGAACAGCGGCGGCGACACACGCCACCCGGTCACTGCAACGCGGATCGGTTGGAAGACCTTCCGCGCCCCCATCTGCAGCCGGTCGAGCAGGCCGCGGAGCGCGGTCTCGATGGCGGCGTCGGTCCAGTCGTCGAGCACCTCCAGGGTGTCGGCTGCGGCTTCCAACGCCGCGACAGCGCCGGGCTTGCCCAGGACGACATCGACCGCCTCGGGGTCGAGGTCGATCACCTCGGCGAAGAACGCCGGGGCGTACTGGCGGACCTCGTCGAGACGCTGCATGCGTTCCTGCACCAGCGGGACCAGGCGGCACAGCAGCGCCAGCTCCTGGTCACCGGGCGGATGCCCGATCAGCGGCTCGCCGTAGGTCCCGTCGAGGTAGGGCACCAGCCGGTCGGCGAGCTCGTCGGCCGCCAGCTCACGGATCCGCTCGCCGTTGAACGCGGTCAGCTTGTCGAAGTCGAACGCCGCTGCGGTCCTGCCCACGTCGGCGAGGTCGAACGCCGCGATCAGCTCGTCGACTCCGAACCGCTCGCGCCCGTCGCCCGGCGCCCAGCCCAGCAACGCCAGATAGTTCAACAGAACCTCCGGCAGGTAGCCGTGCCGGGCGAACTCCTGCACGGCGGTCGCCCCGTGACGTTTCGACAGGGGCTTTCGGTCCTCCCCGACCACCAGCGACAGGTGCGCGAACCAGCGCGGCGACACCCACCCCGGGGCGCGCGCGGGGAAGCCCGCCTGCGCCAACGTGTCGTCGACCAAGCCGTCCTTGGTGAGTTCCTCGTAGAGGAGGACCTGCCTGGGCGTGACCGATAGCAGGTCCTCACCGCGGCAGACCAGCGTGATGCCCTGCGCCACGTCGTCGGCGGCGTTCGCCAGCGGGTACGTCACCGACCCGTCGGCCCGTTGCACGACGAAGTCACCGATGCTCGACCAGTCGAAGCTGACCCGACCGCGGACGAGGTCGTCGACAACGACCTCGCCGGCCTCAGGAGTGCGGACCCGGATCGACGGGTGACCCAGCTCGCCCGGGCGACGCTCGCCACGCAGCGGTCCCTTGAGCACCGGCGGGCGCCCCTCGGCCCGTCGCGTCTCGCGGTACGCCTCGAGCTCCTCGACCGTGGCGAAGTCCTGGTAGGCGAGGTCCGCCTCGATCAGTCGGCGCACGACCGCAGCGTGGAACGGTGCCCGCTCCGACTGGATGTAGGGTCCGTACGGCCCGCCGACCTGCGGCCCTTCGTCCCAGTCCAACCCCGCCCCCCGCAGCGCGTCCAGCAGGCCGCGTAGGGCCTCGGGCGTGGCGCGCGCCTGGTCGGTGTCCTCGATGCGGAGCACGAACGTGCCGCGGTGGCGGCGGGCATGCAGCCAGTTGAACAGCCCGGTACGCAGGTTGCCCACGTGGAGCGCCCCGGTCGGGGCGGGTGCGAGCCGGACCCGCGGCGGCCGGTCGTCGCTCGCCCCGCTCCGGCCGGTCACAGGATCGGCTCGGGTTCGTACCCGGCGGCGTCCGGGTGCTCCTTCACGATCGCTTCCGCCGCGGCGCAGAACACCGCGACCTGCCGCGGTGCGGCACCGGCCAGGTCGATGGGCTGCTCGACCAGCGCGCTCAGCTCGTCCTCCCCCACAGGCAGGCGCTCGTCGGCAGCCAGCCGGGCCAGAAGATCGTTGTCGCCGCCGTCACGCACAGCGCGGGCGGCGGCGACCGCGTGGGCGCGGATCGCCGCGTGAGCGGCTTCGCGCCCGATCCCCTTCCCGACGGCCGCCAGCAGGACCTTGGTGGTGGCGAGGAACGGCAGCTCGCGCTGCAGTTCACGGTCGATCGCGGCGTCGAACACGTGCAGCTCGTCGAGGACGGTGAGGAACGTCTCGAACAGCCCGTCGACGGCGAGGAACGCGTCCGGGAGGGCGACGCGCCTGACCACCGAGTCGGAGACGTCACCCTCGTTCCACTGCTCCCCGGCCAGGCCAGCGACCATCGTCAGGTACCCGCGCAGGATCCGCGCGAACCCGTTGATGCGCTCGCACGACCGGGCGTTGATCTTGTGGGGCATCGCCGACGACCCCACCTGCTCGTCGCCGAACCCCTCGGTGACCAGGCCGTGCCCGGCCATCAGACGCAGCGTGGTGGCGAGGCTGGACGGCGCGGCGGACAGCTGCACCACCGCCGCGACCACGTCGAGGTCCAGCGACCGGGGGTAGACCTGGCCGACACTGACCAGCACCTCGCGGAAGCCCAGTTCGTCGGCGATCTCGACCTCGAGGTCCTCGAGCTTCTCCTCGTCTCCGCCGAGCAGGTCCAGCTGGTCCTGTTGGGTCCCGACGGGTCCTTTGAGGCCACGCAGCGGGTAGCGGGCCAGCAGGTCCTCGGTCCGCCGCAGCGCCGTGAGCAGTTCCTGTCCGACGTTCGCGAAGCGCTTCCCGACGGTGGTGACCTGGGCGGGGACGTTGTGTGTGCGGGCCGTCAGCGGCTGCGTCTGGTGGGTGGCAGCCAGCTGCGCGAGCCGCGCGAGGGCAGCGATCGCGCGGTCGCGCATCAACGTCAGCGACCGGACGATCTGGAGCTGCTCGACGTTCTCGGTCACGTCGCGGGAGGTCATGCCCTTGTGGATGTGCTCGGTCCCGGCCAGCGCACAGAACTCCTCGATGCGGGCCTTGACGTCGTGACGCAGCCGCCGTTCGCGTTCGGCGATCGACTGCACGTCGACGTGTTCGACGACCGTCTCGTAGGCGTCGACGACCCCGTCGGGGACGTTGACGCCGAGACGCTGCTGGGCGCGGAGCACCGCGACCCACAGCCGCCGTTCAGTGACCACCTTGGCTCGTGGCGACCAGATCGCACGCATCTCCGCGGAGGCGTACCGCTCTGCGAGCACGTTGGGGATCGGGTCGGTCACCGGACCTCCGTCGGCGTCATCCCAGCGTCTGCCCCTCCTCGAGGCGGAAGCCCACGTCGAGGACGACCTGGAAGTGCTGGGGTTGGCCGTCCTTGATCCAACCGCGGACCTCTTTCACCTCGAACCAGTCGAGGTTGCGCATCGATTGCGCTGCCCGGCGGATCGCGGTCCGGATCGCATCGTCGATGCCGTCCTCGCTTGACCCGACCAGTTCAATCTTCTTGTACACGTTGCCCACTCGTGGCCCTCCTCGTCGCCCCTGGGACCGTAGCCGGTGGGGGGTCACGACCTGACCTCCACGCGGTTCTCCAGCGCCCCGATCCCGTCGATCTCGACCCGGACCTTCTGGCCCGGCTGCAGCGGTCCCACCCCCGCCGGCGTCCCGGTCAGGATCACGTCGCCGGGCAGGAGCGTCATCGCCTGCGACGCGTACGACACCAAACTGGGTGCGTCGAACGTCATGGCCGCGGTGCTGGCCTCCTGCTTGAGTTCTCCGTCCAGGTAGGTTCGCACCCGGGCGTTGAACGGGTCGAGGTCGGTGCTGATCGCCGGGCCCAACGGGCAGAACGTGTCGAAGCCCTTCGCGCGCGCCCACTGCTGGTCGCGGCGCTGCAGGTCTCGCGCCGTGACGTCGTTCGCGCAGGTGAAGCCGTAGATCGCCTCCCGCGCCTGCTCGGGTGTCACTTGCGACACCAGCCGGCCGACCACGACCGCGAGCTCTCCCTCGTAGTGGACGTCGCTGGTCACATCCGTCGGGTAACGGATCACGTCGTAGGGGCCGATCACGGCGGTCGAGGGCTTCAGGAACAACAGCGGCTCCGCCGGCACCCCGCCGCCCATCTCCGAGGCGTGGTCGACGTAGTTGCGACCCACACCCACGACCTTGCTGGGAAGGACGGGGGCGAGCAGCCGGACCGAGTCCAGCGGGACGGCCCGGCCGGTCCGCCGGTGCAACGTGAACGGGTGCGGCTCGATCACCGCGACGCGGTCGTCGTCGACGATCCCGTACTGGGGGGTCGGTGATCGCGGTTCGGAGAAACGGACGATCAGGGTCACATGCGTCTCACGACCGCGCCTGTGGATACCGTCGGAGGCGACGCAAGGTGGCGTGCCCGTCACGCACTGCTGTACGAACGGACATCACCGGCCACGGCACGTGCCGCGCCCTCCTTGGTAAGCCACCCCCGACGGCGGGGGCCCGACCGAACGGAGACCCGACCATGACAGCGTTGCTGGCGATCCTCGGCATCATCCTGGTCGTATTCGGCGTCGCCCGGCTGATCCAGGGCGCCTTGCTGTGGGGGATCGTGCTGATCATCATCGGGTTGATCATCGCCCCGGGCGGCCTGTACTTCGGCTGAGTCGCGATCCGGCTACCCCCGCAGGATCGCGTAGACGTAGGCGTCGGCCAGAGCCAGCCACGACGCCTCGACGATGTTGCCGTGCACGCCGACCGTGTCCCAGGTCTCCTCGCCGTCGGTGGTGGTGACCAGCACCCGGGTGACCGCGTCGGTCCCATGCGCCCCGGCCGACGACCGTCCCCCTGACTGTTCGATGATGCGCACCTTGTAGTCGGACAGGTGGACCCGGTCGAGTGCGGCCCACGTGCCGTTCGCGGCGTTGCGGAACGCGTGGTCGAGCGCGTCGACCGGGCCGTTGCCCTCTCCCGCACCGAGCCGACGTTCACCGGCCACCCGCACCGCCACCATCGCCTCGGCGGTCGGTCCGGCCGCGTCGCCGCGCCCACCTCCGACGGTGACACGGAAGTGCTCGAGTTCGAACGGCTCTTGCAGGTCACCGACGATCCGACGGAGCAGCAGCGCGAAGGATGCGTCGGCCGCGTCGTAACTCCACCCCTGGTGCTCGCGACGCTTGACCTCCGTGAGGACCGCCGCGACCTGTGCCTCGTCGAGGGTCAGCCCCAGCTCGCGCGCCTTGAGCTGGATGGTGGCACGACCCGCGAGGTCGCTCACCACCAGCCGTGTCTCGTTCCCGACCAGGGCCGGATCGACGTGCTGGTAGAGGTCGGCGGACTTCGCCACGGCCGATGCATGCAACCCGGCCTTGTGCGCGAACGCACCGGAACCGACGTACGGCTGGGCGGTCGGCGGCGTCTGGTTGGTCAGCTCGGCGACGGCGTGGGCCACGTGGGTCATGCGCAACAGCCGGTCGGTGGGGACCAGCGGCAGCCCCCGTTTGAGCTGCAGGTCGGCGAGGACCGTGAAGAGGTTGGCATTCCCGCACCGCTCACCCAACCCGTTCGCGGTGGCCTGCACGTGCCGGGCGCCGGCCTCGACTCCGACCAGCGAGTTGGCGACCGCGCAGCCGCCGTCGTCGTGGAAGTGCAGCCCCACGTCGCATGGCAGGTCGGCGACGAGGCGACGGACGACCCGTTCGACATCCCACGGCATCGCCCCGCCGTTGGTGTCGCACAGGACGACGCATTCGGCCCCGGACTCCGCTGCGACGCGGGCCACGGCGCGCGCGTAGCCGGCATCGCGGGTGTACCCGTCGAAGAAGTGCTCCGCGTCGAAGAACACCCGCCGACCTTGGGCGACCAGGTAGGCGATCGACTCCGCCACCATCGTGAGGTTGTCCTCGCGGGTCACACCGAGGGCTTCCTCGGCGTGCCAGGCGCAGGCCTTCCCCACGATGCACAGCACCGACGTGTCGGCGTGCAGCAGGGCCTTCAACGTGGGGTCGTCCTCGACGACGTTGCGGGCATGCCGCGTTGCGCCGAACGCGGCCAGCGTGGCGTGTTCCAGCTTCAGCTGTCCGTCTGCGGCGAGGCGGAAGAACTCGGTGTCCTTGGGGTTGGCGCCCGGCCAGCCACCCTCGATGAAGTGCACGCCGAGCTCGTCCATGCGGCGGGCGATCTTGAGCTTGTCGTCCACCGTCAGGTTCACACCCTCGCGTTGGGTGCCGTCGCGGAGGGTCGTGTCGTACAGGGCGGGTACCTGACTCACCGGATCGTCCTTCATGTGTCGTGGACGCCGGGGAGTCGGAAGGGCGCCGGTCGGACCGGGCCACCCCCGCAGCCCGGCGCTCGTCGCCTGGCTACGGGAGCCTGTCGATGGCGATGCTGCCCGCGCTCGGACGCGCCCGCCGCACAGCGGGGGTCGGCCTCGGGATCCGGGTCACGTGCATCACGTCTCGCTCCTGGGCGCCGCCGGTTGCGGCGCGTGTGCAGCGTGCCAGCTGGTCGGGGCGTCGTCCAGTTGGCCCTGCGTCGGCGTGGCCAGGATCGGTGTTTGCGTCCCCGCCTGCCCAGGCGTCTAGCGTGCACCGACCGACAGGAGGCGTGACGATGAGGGCACTGACCGCGGGGTTGATTGAGGTGTATCTGACTCTTTGATAGAGCCGGCCGATTTTCTAACCCTACTCATGGGCCGCGCTCGGGCGGGTGGTTTCTGTTGTAGTCGATGCGGTTGCGGCGTGCATCCTTCATGCCGATGGTGCGGTCGCGTCGGATTGCGGGGCCCCGTCCGTGGTGCTCGTCGTCGGGCGTGACATACCCGATGGCTTGGTGGAGACGGACGGTGTTGCACTCGAGCTGGACGCGGGTCAGCTCGGCGTCGAGCACGGCCGGGTCGTCGATGCGCTCGAGGTGCGGGTAGTCGCGCCTGAGGTGTCCGAAGAAGCTCTCGATGGGGGCCTGGTCGGTGGGCGTTGCGGGCGCGGTCGTGGGTGAACCGGGTGTGGCTGCCGGGTCGCCATCCGAGCAGCCGGTGCAGGGTCGACGCCTCGAGCGACCGCTGCCGGTCTCGGACCGCGTCGGTCGTGTCCACCGTCGCGGCGACTGCTGCAGCGCAGCGGTCAGCCGGTCGGCCGCCTTACCGGTCGGGGCGGTCACCGCCGCCCGCGGCCGGTGGCCGTCGGCCGGCTCGGTCAACGACCGGCGTCGGGCGCGGCCGGTGCCCGACGACGCCATGTTCGCGCATCAGCCGTTCGACGCATTTGTGGTTGACGACCCAGCCGCGTCGGCGCAACTCGGCGGTCATCAAGCCGGGGAAGGGTGGGGCGTTCGTCGCTGGCGACGTCAACCGCGAGCCCGACCCCGACCCCGTGGGCTGGCCGTAGGTGCCGTCGAACGCGTCGTGGATAGCACGGATCTCAGCCAGCAACTCGGTGTCGGCCTGCTCGGCGCTGCTGGCGCCGTCGGGCTCGTCGCGCCAGGCGTAGTACGCCGAGGGCGACACGCCGGCAGGCTCCAGGACGGTTCGTAGGCATCCACGTCACGGCGCGACGTGACCTGGCGTGACCGAGCGCCAGCTCGCCCTGCGCCCACGACTGCGCCGGCTCCCTCGACCAGGCACCGGCCTTATCACCGACGGCCCACGTGCTTCGCTCGGCTATCTACCTGTCACGATTACGACGGCCCCCTGGTCCAGCAGCGCGATCCCAGACAATCATGCCTGCCCATGCTAGCAGTAGGGAAACGGGGTAGCCGTATTGAGCGGGGACTGCAAAAACAGCCCAAAGGACCGTTCCGAGGAGGAAGCCTGGCAGAAGGATAAGGATCCATCCAACTACGTTCGGATTCCAATGCCTCATTCCTGCAGATGCAATGCATGGTAGGGCGTGCTCGATTCCCCAACCTCGCGTGACGGCCGTAGCGGTACCTGCGCCGTGGCTGACGTATCATCATCACACCACCGGGAGTGTTTTCGCCGCCGTCCAGGGGACGATGTCCGCGCCATGCTGCACGAGCCCGTAGACACGGGGCATCAAATCAGCAACTGATGCGCGGCCACTCTCCGGAATAGACCCGGGGGCTCTCGTAGTAGGCGCCATCCCAGTCGATGAATCCACCTCTCGCCCTCGCACGATAGTAGCTTCTTCTCCGCGGTGAACGTCCGCCGGCGCGGACGCGCCGCCGGGTCGTGCTCGCGCGTCGCCAGCACCGCTGGGGTCATCGTCATCGGTCAGGTGATCCTTCGCGCCCTGGGAGTGATGTGCACTACACCAGGTGTCTCACCTCGGCCTGACACATAGGGAACTGCGCCGTGTCGCCGAATGAGGTTTGTGCCATGATCATGGACCGGTGATCGGCGGACCGATGGGTCAGCCGGATCGGCCGTCGGCGCTCGGCTTGAACGAGAGGTCACGGGCGCTGAGTTTGGTCGGGGCGAGTCGCCCGAACTTGGCCTCGGCCATGGCGTCTGGATCGAACGTGGCGTCCCACGCGGAGATGTCCGGGCCGAGATAGCGGCGCAGCTTGCGTATGGCTCGAGCACGGTCGTACGGGCGAATTTCGATCCGGCCTCGGGCGGTGACCTGCAGGACCTCGCCGGTCGCGAGGTCGCAGGTGTCCACTACGAGCACCGCTCGGGGATCGTCCTCGAGGAGGTCATTGAGATGCGCCCACGGGCCGGTCAACCACCAGAAGGCTTCGTCTTCCCACAGGAACCAGACCGGACGCACCGTGGGACCGTTGGTGGCCACGCGTGCGACAAGTGGGCGTGACAGATAAACGGTTGTCCTCAGGTTTCCGTGGGTAGCTGGACGGTGATGCCGCCGCAGCAGAGGTAGATCATGGCGATGAGGGCGGCGGGGGTGTGGCGGCCGTAGCCGCGGTGGTTGATGAGGCGGACCTTGGAGTTCAGGCCCTCGAGTTTCGAGTTCGAGAGGCCGAGCTCGACTGCGGCGAGGATCCGGTCGCGCTCGGCGCGGATGGTGCGAGACAGCTTGACGAAGGCGGGGATGCGCGATCGGCACGCCCAGCCCAGCCAGCGGTCGAGCAGGACGGGTGCCTGGTCGGGTTCGTTGAGCCGGTACAGGTCGCGGAGGGCTTCCTTGAGCAACCAGGCGCGGTAGAGCAGCGACCGGTCGCGCTTGAGCTGGGCGATGACCTCGCGCTGGGGGGCCTTCCAGCTGGCGGGGTCTTTCACCAGCGCCCACCGGGTGCGCTTGACCCACTTCGCCGTGGTGGTGGTCCCAACCTGACGATGTAGGTTCCACGCCCACCGGCGGGTCTCGTCGATGGCCTTGTTGGCCAGGGCGATCACGTGAAAAGGATCAGCGCACTGCACTGCGTCGGGGGCGTGCTCGCGGGTGGCCTTGGCGTACGCGCCACCCAGGTCCAGCGAGACGGCCTGCAGTTGCCTGCAGCGTTCTTCGCCGAGTTCCTCGTAGAAGCGGGCCAGGGTGGCCGCGTCCTTGCCAGAGGCGCCGTCACGTCCCTCGCCGACCCACACCACCGCGCCGTCGCGGTCGTGGTCTGCCACCACCGTCAGGTAGCGGTGGCCCTTGCGGTAGGAGATCTCGTCGACACCGATGCGGAACAGGTTGTCCAGCCGGGAGTCGTCGAGCTGCTCGGCGACCACCGCCGAAACGGCGTTGCGGACCGCTTCCCACGAGATCCGCAGCAGCCGGCGGACCGACTCCTTGTCGGCACGCTGAGCCAGCCACGCGGTCACGTCCTGCATGTCGCGGGAGTGGCGGGCGTCGTGGCGGGCCCAGGGGACCTGTTCGGTGACTACCTTGCCACACCGCTTGCAGGACAGCCGTCGGATCTCGGCCTCGAGCCACAGCTTGGCGCTGCCCGCATCGACGTGCCGCCACCGACGCACCGTGCGGTCGTAGCTGGCGCGGGTCGACCAGCCGCAGTGCGGACAAGTCAGCCGACGGAACCGTCGACGCAACTCGACCACGATCCCCTCCGGCGCGAACGTGACCGTCGCGACGGTCGCTCCCGGGATCTGCAGCATGCGGTTGAATGCGGTCGTGGCGCGCACGGGCTTCTCCGTGGTTCGGGACGTCAGACACCCCGAAACCTACGAGCGAGAACGTGCGCGCCGCACCTCCCCGCGGTTGTGCCCTCCCTGCCCTGCTAGCCACCCTCACCAGCCAGATCAGCTCATCCCGCCGCCCACAGAAACCTGGGAAGTCCCAGATAAACATCGATGTCGAACCCGTGTTCATCCGTCATGGGAAGCCACCGTAACTGTGCGGGCATTTGTGACGCTAACGCCTTTCCAGGGCTAGTTCCCACGGGCCCGGAAGATGACATGAACCGGGCATAGCGTCGGGGCGTCGGGAGGCCGACTTCCTACAAGACGCCACGTCTAGAGGAGGTCGGCGTGCAACACCGAGATGAGCACAACGACGAACTGCTGACGCCCGCAGAGGTCGCCAAGCGGTTCGGGGTCAACCCCAAGACCGTCACCCGGTGGGCACAAGCGGGGAAGCTGACGGCCATCCGCACGCTGGGCGGTCACCGCCGTTACCGCGCGTCGGAGGTGGAGGCTCTCGTGAAGCACAGCGTTGAACCCCGCTGGGACGACGAACGCGGCGGGCCCCAGTAGCCGCCGGCTCCGACACAGCGGCGTCACCCGTCGCATCAACCCCCCTTCGCAGGGCAGCCCGAACAGCCAAGGCCTGGGCGGTTCGACCAACTCACCAACCTCATCCGGCGGGTGAGCCCCACAGGCGCATCGAGGAGGTGGCCGAGGTGCTGGGCATCACGGAGCGGCTCCGTTGCGGGCCACTCCGGCGAGAGGGGCCAGCCAACCAGGCGGCGTGCGTATAACCGGCGGGCGAGCGCATCGACCCGTCGATTGCGACGCTGCCAGCGTGGCCGACACCGAAGACTCTTCGCTGTTGCCGGGAATTCACCGTCCGGTGGGCGACCACGCTGCTGTCCGAGACAGCCACGGCAGACGACGGGTCATCGCGTCGCCCACCGCGTCGTGCAGCGCCGGCGCGGGCCGTCGTCGCTTCGTCCGCCAGTTGCCTGACGAAGCGAATCTCGGTATCAGCGACGTTGTCACACCATCGGCACCCAACTGGCGGAAGGCGGCGCTCGCCTTCAAACGATCATGGCCGTGCTCGGTCACCGCACTCCCATGATGTCGTTGATCTACGCCAGCTCGTCCCATCCGACGGTCAAGCAGCAGTATCAGGACGCTCTGGACCGTCACCTCGGGCCTGAGGTGACCATGGCCGGCCCCCCGCGCAGGCGCTGCGCGAGCACCGGCTCGACCTAGAGGCCGTTCACTGGCTGCAGACGAACTTCCTCAAAACGAGCTCGAACTCGGCCACTGTCTGCGTCTGCCCCAGGAAGGCCCTTGCGACGTCGTGCTTGCCTGTTCCAAGTTCGTCACCACCAGCGATTGCGCCCCACGTCTCCGGGCCCGTCTTGCCGTCGAAGACCAGCTCATCGACGACGCAACAACCCGCGGATGGGCCCGAGAAGTCGATCGGCACAAGGCCACCGCGCCCGCCTCGAGCAACTGCTCCGGGGGCTCGGGGAGCAGGCCGCGCCGGCCGAAGAGCCTCCATGCATTCCATGACCGGGCGCGGTCACTCCGCGAAGGACGTCCATGAGGGAGTGCCTACCGAGTTGGTCTCTTGCGGGGAAAACAGGGACGATCTGTTGCCTGGGCCTGACGCACCGGCCGGGTTGGCGCTGGTCGAGGCATCTCAGTCTTCGTTGCCGCCACAGCCACGGGGATCTAGTGTCGCAACAGCTCGCCTAAATGTCAGGGAGGGAGCGGGAATGTGCCCGGCGGTGGCCCCCGATTTTCACGTGTCGACGGTGCACTACGGGATTCCCTTCGACCTGCTCTGGAGCCACCTCAGCGATCCGTTGCAGTTCCCCCACCTGTATCCCAACTGGACGACACAGGTCGATCGGGCGGATGAGGCGAGCTTCCGGGGCGTCGGCCCCGGCGGGGACACCTTCCGCATCATCCAGCGGCTGAACCGTGACCACGGCGTCATCGACTTCGAAATCATCGCGGAAGGCGGCGAGACAGAGGTTTCGCGCTCCCGGCTCTTCCCGCTCCCCGGCCGCAGCTGCCTGTACGTACACGTAGCCACCCGCTCGTCCCGCATGGACGATGCGTTCTGGAACGACTTCAAATGCGCCACGGACCAGGACGTGGAGAACGCGAGGCGGTTGCTGGAGCAGCGACTCGTCTCACAATGCCCGTGACGGTCCTCTCCCATGAGACCGGCACAGTCAGCCGGTAGCTCGGGCGGTGCGAGGCGGAGTCCACGGTCACCGTCCCAGCTGACAGGGCGAGGCTCCCGGCAGCTTTCCACCAACGGCCGTGTCGTTCGCTTGCGGGACCACGGCGACCCCTGCCGAGGGATGAGCGACACGAAGCCATACCGCTGGTACGCGGCGAGCTTGATGTCGCACGGAAGGACGCTCTACTCCGGATGCAGAGTTAGATGACGACCCAGATGTTGTCGAGTTCCGTGCTGACGCGGCCGTACAAACCCGAGGTGGCATGCGGACTAGTGGTCCGTAACTGACGTGTTTTGACGGTTGGCCTTGTCGAGGATCTCGTCGGCGGTCTTGGTCCACGCGAACGGTTGGCAGCGGTCGTTCCAGGTGTCGATGAACCGTCGTATGGCGGCGGTGACGTCTTTGACGGACCGGAAGCTGCCGGGGCGGATCGCTTGGCGGGTGTTGATCGCGAAGAACACCTCGACGAGGTTCATCCATGACGAGTACGTCGGAGTGAAGTGCAGGTGGATCCGCGGATTCTTGTCGAGCCACTGGTGCACGTCTTGGTGCTTGTGCGCGGAGTAGTTGTCGACGATGACGTGCAGCTGCCGGCGCGGGTAGGCCTTGGCGACCTGGCGGAGGAACTTCAAGAACTCGGCGTTGGTGTGACGGGGGTAGCAGGCGTCGATGACCTTGCCGGTGGCGACCTCCAGCGCGGCGAACAGGGTCGTGGTGCCGTGCCGACGGTAGTCGTGGGTCTGACGCTCGGGTAAGCCACGACGAAGCGGCAGGATCGGCCGGGTGCGCTCCAAC
>JAHWKW010000026.1 GCA_019347675.1 Actinomycetota bacterium
AGCTCGATCGCCACCGTCGGTCGCCCCGCACGCCCCATGCCAGCTCCTGGTCGCCACCATCAGCCCGTCACAGGGAATCTACACCCGCCCAGCCATTATTTACCGTATTTAGCGGACGGCACACTAGCGAGACCCGGAGTTTTCTGATCTGATCAGATCAGAACTCGATGACTAGCGACACCCCGGCCGTCGCGGCCTGCACCCGCTCGCCGGCGACCTGGCTCGGCCCACCTTCCGCCCCGAGCCGCACGGTGACGTTGGGTCCATCGCGCCGCTGGACGGCGCTGCTCACTCGGCTGATCGCCGGGCTGATCCGCCCGGCCCGCTCACGCACGTAGCTGTCGGTCGGGCTTCCGCCCCCGTGCAGGTGTGCCGCGATGTCGCGGATGGCGCCCTCGGCGGCGGTGACGCTCGACGCGATCGCCTCGGCAGCCGGCCGCGCGTCGATCGGCCGGCGACCGACCACCGGGAAGCTCAGGCTGACCGACCACCGCGACCACGTGTCCCCGTCGCGTGCGAGCCGGGCGGCGAACACGCCCTCCGCGCCCGCCAAAGGGATCGTCGCCCGCAGACCGAACGAGTCCGGGCTGGCCGTGGCCGTGACCCGTCCCGTGCCCAGTGTCCCCGACACCCCACCGGGGCCGGCCTCCGCACGGGCTTCAACGCCTCCTGCCCGCGCCGTCGCCACCGCCCCCGAGATGGACACCACCAGGTTGGCCGCATCGGATCCCACCCGGACCTGCATGCCCAGGATGTTCCTCAGTCGGGCAGCCAGCTCCGACGCCTGGCCGGCCGGCGTCTGCCGACCCCGCTGCGGCGGGGGCGTGTAGGCCCCTAGCCGGCGGCGCACCAGGTCCTCGATCTGGAAGACCTCGACCCGAGCGGCGCCCGTGACCTCCTCGCGGATCTGGGCAACGAGCTCGGGCAGGGAGATGGTCCCGGCATCGACCTGCATCGAGATCCCGATCCGGCGCCGGTCCAGCCACGCCTCGATGCCGGCCCGCACGTCGTCGGGGACGGGGCGAGGAAGCAGGAGCCCGGGACCCGGCAGGAGGCTCGGAGGAGGACGCATCCGCAGCGATACCGGTCCGCCGCCGCCAGGCTGATCATCGCGCTGCAGGCGGAGAAGCTGTCCGAATGCGACGTTGCCCACCTGCTGGTGCAGCGTCGCCTCCTCGACCGGCCGTGGTCCAGGCGGACGGTCCGACGTCCGCTCATAGCCGACGGTGCGGTCCCGCGCACGACGGCGCTCCGGACCCACGGGTCACCTCCGGTGCAGGCGGTGGACGGCAGGCAACGGGCCGACCGGAATCGACCCTACGACGAGGCGATCCGGCACGTCCACGGTCGCGGGCGACGGTGCCCCAACGGGCACGGCGCCGTTCCCGCACGGTGACCCCCCCGCCCGTTGTCCGCCTCCGTGGCCAGGAGGACGCTTCCGGCACCTAGAGCATCGCGCGCGAGGAGGCTGGTGATGCCGCAGTACCTGTCCCCCGGCGTCTACGTCGAGGAGGTCGAATCGGGCTCCAAGCCGATCGAGGGTGTCGGGACCGCGGTCGCGGCGTTCGTCGGTCTGGCGGAGAAGGGGCCGGTCAACAAGCCAACGCTGGTCACGAACTGGACCCAGTTCACCAAGGAGTTCGGCGGGTTCATAGAAGGTTCGTACCTAGCGCACTCCGTGTACGGCTACTTCCAGAACGGCGGTGGTGCCTGCTACGTGGTGCGCATCGGCACCAACGGCGAGGGCAGCAAGCCGACCGCCCGTGCGGCCCTCACGTCCGGCACGAAGGCGGGCCTCGAGGCCTACCGCATCAACGCCCTCGAGACCGGGACGGGCGACGATCTCGCCGTGGAGGTCAAGGACGTCGCGGAAGAAGGCGCCGGCACGGAAGGCAAGGCCGGGACCGCCTTCTCGCTGATCGTGAAGAAGGGCGGCCGCCCGGTGGAGACCTTCGAGAACGTCACCACCGATGTCCGCGCCAAGACGTACGTCGCAACGGTGGTGAACGAGCAATCCAAGCTGATCCGCATCGAGGAGGTCGGCAAGGGCACGCTCACCGAGCTCAAGCCCAAGGCCGGCACCGTCCAGCTGTCCGGGGGGTCGCAGGCCGCCCCAGCACCGCGGCTGGAGCCCGACGACTACGTCGGTGACGCTGCTGACCGCACCGGCTTCGGGGCGCTCGAAGCGATCGACGACGTCACCATGGTTTGCGTCCCCGACGTCATGGCCGCCTACCAGCAGGGGACCCTCGACCTGGAGGGCGTCAAGACCGTCCAGCTCGGCATCATCGCCCACTGCGAGCTGATGGGCGATCGGATGGCGATTCTGGATCCGCCGCCGGGACTCAACGCCCAGCAGATCAAGGAGTGGCGCCTGGACGGTGCCGGATACGACAGCAAGTTGGCCACGCTCTACTGGCCGTGGATCAAGGTGTTCGACCCGGCCAGCGGGACCAACCAGTTCGTGCCCCCCAGCGGGTACATGGCCGGGATCTGGGGCCGCAACGACGACACGCGGGGCGTGCACAAGGCCCCCGCCAACGAGGTGATCCGCGGGGCCATCGACCTGGAGCTCAACATCACCAAGGTCGAGCACGACCAACTCAACCCCGAGGGGATCAACTGCATCCGCGCGTTCCCCGGTCGAGGCATCCGGGTGTGGGGTGCGCGGACGCTGTCCAGCGACCCGTCATGGCGCTACGTCAACGTCCGCCGGCTGTTCAACTACCTGGAGAAGTCGATCCTCAGCGGCACCCAGTGGGTCGTGTTCGAGCCCAACGACATGGACCTGTGGGGTCGGATCCGGCGGACGATCGGATCCTTCCTCACCCGCAGCTGGCGCGACGGCGCCCTGTTCGGGGCGACCCCGGACGAGGCCTTCTTCGTGAAGTGCGACTCGGAGACCAATCCGCCCGACGTCATCGACGCCGGCCAGGTGGTGTGCCTCATCGGGGTTTCCCCGGTGAAGCCCGCGGAGTTCGTCGTGTTCAAGCTGTCCCAGTTCTCGGCCGGTGGCGCGGTCGAAGAGTGACCAGGAGGACGTGAGCCATGCCACAGATCTTCGGTGATTTCGACGCCCTGACCTCGCATGTCTACCAGGTGGAAATCGACGGCATCACGCTGGCGCAGTTCCAGGAGGTGTCGGGCATCTCGATCGAACGGCAGGTGATCGAGCACCGGGCCACGCTGCCCGGTGGCCAGGAAGCCATCAAGAAGGAACCGGGCCCGATCAAGTACGGCGACATCACCCTAAAGCGAGGGATGACCGACGACGACCAGCTGTACAAGTGGCTCGACGAGGTGGTCAAGGGCCAGCTCGACTCGGCCCGCCGCAACGGCTCGATCGTTCAGTACGACACCCAGTACGGCGAGGTCAATCGCTGGAACTTCACCAACGGGTGGCCGTCCAAGTGGGAGGCGCCCAGCCACAAGGCCAACGCCAACGAGGTCGCGGTGGAGTCGGTGACCATCACCGTCGAGAAGATCGAGAAGGGGTGAGCCGACCGCGATGGCGACCGTCCTCAGCAACCGGTACAGCATCGACATCGATGGGCTCCAGCTCGCGCACTTCAAGGAGGTGTCGAGCATCTCCATCGAGGTTCCCGCCGTCGAGCAGAAGGTCGCGACCGGGGAGGGCCGGGTCGAACTCCTGTCCTACCCGGGCAACGTGAAGTACGGGGACATCACGCTGAAGGCGGGGAAGGTCGCCGACGCGACGGAGTTCTACGACTGGCTCCAGTCCGTCGTGGACGGGCACTACCAGAAAGCGCTGCGCAACGGCACGATCGTCCAGTTGCCCTCCGACAAGGACTCGCCGTCCTTCACGGGTGATCGCTGGAACTTCGAGGGCGCGTGGCCGTCGAAGTGGGAGATCTCCCAGTCCGGGGCAGGGACGAACGAGCTGATCGTCGAATCGCTCACGATCAAGATCAGCCGCATCTGGAGGGACTAGCGGGATGCGGGCCGCATGAGGAACGAGGAGGCACCTGGATGGTCATGGGACGCGCACGAGCACCGAGTGCGGTCGAAGCGGCGGCCGCCGCACTCGAAGCTGGCGGGACACCGGAGCCATTGCGAACCGAGTTCCCGTTCGTCCTGCCGCGCGGGTACGTCGACGACTCAGGCCAGCTCCACCGCGCCGGCGTCATGCGGCTGGCCACGGCCCGTGACGAGATTCTGCCACTGAGGGACCCGCGGGTCCGGCAGACCGAGGCGTACCTCACGGTCATCCTGCTGTCCCGGGTCATCACGCGGCTGGGGACCGTTGACCCGATCAACCCGGCCGTCATCGAGGGGCTGTTCGCGACTGACCTGGCGTTCCTGCAGGACCTGTACAAGCGGATCAACCAGGAGGGACACACGCACGCGACTGTCACCTGCCCGTCGTGCGAGCACGAGTTCGTGGTGGACGTGGCAGGTGATGTGGAGGGGCGATCCTGACGTACGCGACCGATGAGCTCTTCGAGGAGGTCGCGTACGTCGCCTACCACAACCACTGGTCACTTCAGGAGATCCTCGATCTGGAACATCCCGTGCGGAGGCGGTTCGTGAGCCAGATCGCTGAGATCAACCGGAAGCTGTCCGGCGAGGAGTGAGCGGCATGTGGTCCAGGCTGTTCCGTGGGCTCTCCGGGTCGCACGGGACCTCCAGCGGCGAGACGGGCGCCCTCCGACGTGATGCGACGACGCCACCGCCCCGGCGTGGGTGGGCGTTACTCCCACCGTTCGACCCTCCCCTGCGCCGGGCCATGCCTTTGGCATCGGGCGTCTCCCGGTTCAGTGCGGACCTGGTGGCCCGGCATCAGGAGATGCGCTACCTCGCGCCCCTCGGACATGACGTCACCGTGCAGGCACCTCGCGGGATCGCCATCGGGATCGCCCGGGCCGCTGCCACCACGCCACGCACCGGGCCGTCGTCGGATCGACCCCTGGTGCAGCGGGGCCGCCTCGATCGACCGAACGCCGGGCGGCGGTGGCGACTGCCCTGGCCCGCCCCGTCACCGCCGACGCCCGCGCCCTCCCGCCAGGCCGACCCCGCCCGTGCTGCCGCTGCCCACACCCCCGACCTCCTGCCCCCACCAGGACCGCCCGTCCCCAAGACGCCATCGCCGGTGGTCGGCTCCGCGACCCTCCTCGCCACGCCGGCGACCATCGCCCGGATCGCCGAGCAGCCGACGGATCCACGCCCGGCCGCTGTCGGCACGGACGAACCGGACCCCAGACCAACGAGCACGCCCTTCCCGGTTGACACCGTCGCGCACGCCACCACGCCGGCGGGAGCGGACACGCCGGAGGCGCCGGTCGGGCCAGTACGGCCAAGCAGCCCGCCCCGCACGCTGGCCGCTCACCCCGCACGGGTACTGCGACCCAGGGAAGCGGCGAACCCACCGACGTCTCCCAGCGCACCAGCCCGTCGCCCGGCAGACCTGCCACTCCGCTCGCTGGCCGTGCACCGATCCGCGGAACCTCGTGTCGCCGGACCCAGGAGCGGCACGACTCCTGCCCCTGCGCCGACCCCGCCGACCGATCCGGCGCCGGACTCAGCACCAGCCACCAGTGCGCCCACAGCGGGTGGAGCGCGCTGTGAGGACCTGGGACCGACACCGCCTACTGATCCGCCTGTGGTCCAGCGTTCCGCCGGAGCGGAGAGCGCGACACAGCCACGTCCGACGGTGGGCCAGAGGAACGACGGCCACTTGGCCGATCGGCGGTCACGACCCATCCAGCGTCGCACGGCAGGGCAGCCCGACCCGGCGACTGCTCGACCCGTCCGACCGGCTGCCTCCCGCCCACTGGCCCCGCCGGGCGTCGGGTCACCGTTGGCGTCTCTCCCACCGACGGCGCGGACGCTTCGCAGCCCGTGGGAACCGGAGATTGCCGATCCGAGCGGCCACGAGACGGTGACCGGCGCGTCACCGGCCGCACCCCACGATGCGGCGCTCGCGCGGGGTGACCGGTGGCCGCAGGCGAGAACCACGGGACCCGCTGCGTCGCCCAGTGATCGATCTGCGCCACCCGCCGCGACACACGGACCGCCGGTGGTGGCTCGTCGGCTCGACGCCACGGTGGTGGCACCACCACCGCGCAGGGACGTCCGAACCGTCCTCCCGCTCGCCGGGCTGCGAGCGCCGCTCATCGACGGGCGCGTGCCACCCGTGGGCGAGGGGCACGCCCCGGGGCTGCCCGAGCCCTCCCGAGCCGCAGGCCCACCCGCCCCGGTCAGGTGGGTCGTGCCAGCGGCGACGGCGAGGCCACCAGCGTCGCCCAACGTCGCGACGCCCGTCGGGGAACCGCTGTTACGCGCGACGGACACGTCCGCGCGTCCCGCGCCCCATGCACCAACACCCGCCGCGACGCCTTACCGGCCGTCCGAGAACTCCGGCGGCAGCGATCTCCCTCAGGAGGGTCGAAGCCGTCTGTCCGCCTCGTTCGACGGCCACCCGCTAGTCGAGCGCCTGCTCGCGTCGCGATCGTCGGGGACGACGGAGGGGCCGGTCTCGCCACGACACGACAGCGCCGGTGGTGGTGGCTCACCACCGACCCTGTCGCTGGCCACTCCGGTCATGCGGGACAGCGAGGCACCGACCCCAACGCCTCCGCTTGCGGTCTCACGTGCCGTCCCTGCGCCGGCCTCGGTGCCACCCCAAATCCTGCAGCGCGATCCGGAACCCGCTGCAGCTGCGGCCCCGCCGATGTCCCCCACGGGGGAGCCCGACGGGGAGGAGAACAACGAGGTGGCTCTTGACCGGATCTTCCACGAGCTGTACCCCCGGGTCCGCGACGAGCTGCGCTGGGAGCTGCGCGTGCAGCGCGAACGCGTCGGCCTGCTCAGCGATCCGTTGTAGGAGAGGGGACAACCGATGGGAGACGCACTGACCCATCTGTTCCACGTGACCCTCGACTGGGTCGACATCGGACTGTGGACCGAATGCAGCGGGCCCGAGGTCGAGTACGAGATGGAGGACGTGGTCGAGGGGGGCCAAAACTTCTTCGTCCACAAGCTTCCCGGACGGATGACGTTCAAACCCATCACATTGAAGCGACCCATCAACGAGGACTCCTTCAAGCTGCGCAAGTACATGGCCAGCGTCATCATCGGCTCGGCCGTCCGGTCGACCGCGGCGATCACGGTCTACGACTCGGAGCTCGCCCCCGTGATGGGCTGGAGCTTCATCGACGTGATCCCGAGGTCGTGGAAGGGCCCGTCCTTCAATGCGGGTGACGAGAAGGTCGCGATCGAGGAGTTCGTGTTCGAGCACCACGGCTTCGACCTCATGACCGGGTCGCTCTGAGATGCCCATAGGAGGTGAGAGATGACGGTGGTATCCATCCCGACCTCGGGTTCGAGCGCAGGGGCGGCCGGGGCGACGGCCGCCACACAGACGACCGCGAAGGCCTTCTTCTTCCCGGACCCGGAGTTCCTCATCGAGTTCCCGCTACCCCCGCCGGTCCCCGTCCTCATCTGCCGGTACAACCCGAAGTCGCTGCGGATCAGCGGCGGCGGCGAGTGGAAGAAGTTCAAGACAACCGAGCAAAACGACCGTCCCCCGGCCACGTTCAGCAACCCCAAGCCGCGCAAGATCGAGGGCCTCGAACTGATCGTCGACATGTTCGAGCTGCCGTACGGGAACCTCGACTGGGAGCTCCGCGCCATCGAGGATTGGTGCCAGCCGCGTGCCCACATCAACCCGCTGTCACATCAGGTCAGCGCGGTCCATCTCCGGTTCCAATGGGGCGAGAAGCGGTACTTCAAGTGCTATATCACCAGCTACACGATCGAGTACACGATGTTCGCCAAGAGCGGCGCGCCCTTGCGAGCCAAGGTGACGCTGACCCTCGAGGAGGCGCTGTCGCCCACCGAGACGCAGAACCCCACCTCAGGTGGCAAGGGGGGCGAGCGCACGTACGTGAGTCGGGCGGGCGACACGCTCCATTCGATCGCGTACCGCCACTACCGCCACCCGCGCTACTGGCGCGGCCTGGCCGCGTTCAACGGCATCGACGACCCGATGCGTCTACCGACGGGCACGACGGTGGCGCTACCCGACGCCTCGACGATCAGCGACCTCTCCTAAGGGGCGTCCCAGATGGTCAACCTAGACGCGAACACCGCGATCCCGGAGGTCAAGGTCAACGGTGCGCCGCTGACACCGCCGCAACTGGCCCGATCGATCGCGCGCGTCGTCGTCGAACGGCAGCGCAACCTGCCGGCGATGTGCGAGGTGGAGTTCCTCATCCGGGACGGCCTGATCGTCATGCCTCCCGTGGCGGACAATCCGATGATGCGGCCTGGTGCTCCCCTCAAGGTCGAGGCCGGGCCCTCACAGATGGACCCGACGCAGACACCGTTGGGCGCGCTCTTCGACGGCGAGGTGGTGGCCGTTGAGGCCACGTTCACGCCCGAGGGGGGCCGTCGTTTCCTGTTGCGCGGCTACGACAAGAGTCACCGCATGCACCGCGCACGCAAGTCGCGCACCTTTGTGATGCAGTCCGACAACCTCATCGCGACCTCGATCGGTCAGGAGCACGGGCTCACCGTGATCGCCGAGCCCGCGGGTGGACCACACGAGTACCTGTGCCAGCGCAACCAGACGGACTGGGAGTTCCTGATGGAGCGGGCACGGGAGATCGGGTTCGAGCTCGGTATGTCTGCGCTCGGGCAGCTCCTGTTCCGGCGCGCCGGGGCCGATGCGACCGCGGGTGTCCCGCAGCGACTGACGCTGGCCGGCAACCTCCTGTCGTTCCGGGTCCGCGCCACGTCGGCCGAGCAGGCCACGATGACGAAGGCGTACTCCTGGAACACGATGCTCAAGCAGCAGGTCATGGGGCTGGCTGCGCCACCGACGGGCGAGAACGTCCTGCCCGACCCGACGCTGCAAGCGCTGACGATCGCCGCGCGTCTTGGCTCCAGCGAGGACGCAAGCGTGGACATCCCGGTGGACCTGCCGCCGGAAGCCATCGCCAACGCCACCGCGATGCGAGCCCACGCCGCCAGCGCGTCGATCGAAGCGGAGGGAAGCTGCATCGGAAACCCCGCGATGGTTCCCGGGGGCAAGATCAGCGTGAGCGGGGTCGGGCAGAGCTTCGACGGTAGCTACGTGCTCACGATGGTGCGCCACGTGTTCGATCGCAATCACGAGGGAGGTGTCACCTGCTTCACCGTCAGCGGGGTCCACGACCGCAGCCTGTTCGGGCTGACACAGCCGGGGGCGGCCACCCGAGCCAACGGGCACGGGGGTGGCGGTGCGAACCTCGGCAGCGCGGTGGTCGGCGTCGTCTCCAACACCAACGACCCACTCCAACGTGGGCGCGTCAAGGTCGAGTTGCCCTGGCTCGGTGACTCGGTAGAAGGTCACTGGGCTCCTGTTGTCTCGCTGGGCGCAGGCGACGGGAAGGGCTTCCAGTGCATCCCCGAGGTGCACGACCAGGTGTTGGTGGTCTTCGAGCACGGAGACGTCCGACGCCCGTACGTCCTCGGAGGCATCTACGGCCCTCCCACCGAGCTGCCCGCCCCCCAGGTGACTGCCGTGATGAACGGCGAGACCAAGATCCGGACGTTCAAGACGTCCGCAGGCCACGAGCTGACCTTCACCGAGACCGACACGCCGCTGGAGAAGTCGATCCTGATCAAGTCGATCGGGGGACAACTGATCGAGATCAAGGACGCGCCCCCCGCCAACACCATCACCCTGAGGTCGGGTCAGAACGAGATCGTGATCGACGGCACGCAACAGACGGTCACGGTCAAGTCCGCGGCCAACCTCAAGATCGAGGCGACGGCCAACCTGGAGCTGCAAGCCACCGGTCAGCTCAAGCTCAAGGGCTCGACCGTGGACGTCGAGGGCACCGGACCGGTCAAGGTCAAGAGCGGGGCGGCGCTCGGTCTCGAGTCGGTCGGGATCGCGGAACTCAAGGGCGCCACCGTGAAGATCAACTAGGAAAAGTCAGGCATGCCTCCTGCTGCTCGCATCGGTGACGTCACCGCGACCGGTGACACGATCATCCCGTTGCCCGGGGTTCCGCCCGCACGCGTGATCGTGCTCAACCAGCCTGCGGCCTGCGCTGGAGATCTGGTGTCGGGGCCGGCGTGTGTCGGGGCGATCGAGAAGGGCAGCGCCACCGTGTTCATCGGGGGACGTCCGGCGGTGCGCGTCGGCGACACCGTCACCGGCACCAACCCGGCATCGGGTGCGCCCGTGAAGACGGCGATCGGCCCCCCGGGAGCCCTCACCGTCCAGATCGGAGGCTGAGGTGGCGTACAGCCCACCGTTCGTGGGACGCGGTCTCGCGTTCCCCCTGCGTACCAGCACGACCGGCGCGCTGGCACTCGTCGAGGACCGCACCGAACTGGAGGAGGCGATCCGTCTCATCGTCGGCACGGCGCCGGGGGAGCGGCCGATGCGCCCGGAGTTCGGGTGCCGCATCCACGACTACGTGTTCGCGCCCATCAACGACACCACCATCGGAAGCATCATCCACGCGGTCGAGCGCGCCATGGAACGCTGGGAGCCGCGCATCGACGTCGAGCGCGTCGAGGTGTTCGCCGACGACGAGACCGAAGGCCTGCTGTACATCCGGTTGAGCTACCGCGTGAAGGAGAGCAACGACGAGCGCAATCTCGTGTTCCCCTTCTACACCATCCCCGACCACGAGGAGTGAGCGATGCCGCTACCTGCTCCCAACCTCGACGACCGGCGGTTCCAGGAACTCGTCGACGACGCCAAGCGCATGGTCCAACAGCGCTGCCCGGGATGGACCGACCACAACGTGTCCGACCCAGGCGTGACCCTGATCGAGCTGTTCGCGTGGATGACCGACCTGCTCCTGTACCGACTGAACCGCGTCCCCGACCGCAACTATGTGAAGTTCCTGGAGCTGCTCGGTGTGCGCCTGTACCCGGCGACACCGGCACACGTCGGCGTCACCTTCTGGCTCTCCGGCGCGATCGAGCAACGCGTTGGCGTCCCGGCCGGGACCCAGGTGTCCACCGCGGTTGCGTCGGTCGACGACCCCGTGATCTTCCGCACCGTCGCTGACCTGGTCATGCCTCCGTGCCAGGTGGTCAGCGTCAAGGTCGAGCGGGCGGGGGACGGCACATACGACGAGTCCGAGATCCTCAAGGGGGCCGGCCCCTTCGATGCCTTCCACGCGATCCCCAAGGTCGGTGACGTGGTGCTGCTCGGGTTGTCCGACGCCCTGCCATCGTGCGCCGTACGGCTCGACCTGGACTGTCGGGTCGAGGGCGTCGGCGTCGACCCTGAGTTTCCTCCCCTCGTGTGGGAAGCCTGGGATGGCAAGAGCTGGATCGAGTGCGACCTCGACTCGGACACCACCGGGGGTCTCAACCAGTGGGGCGCCGTCGTGCTGCACCTTCCCGCCGACCACGCGGTATCGGTGATCGACCGCCAGCCTGCGGGTTGGCTCCGTTGCCGCGTGCTGGCCCCCGAGGAAGAGCAACCCTTCTACACGGCGTCGCCGGAGATCGTGTCGGTGACCGCCCACACGGTCGGCGGGACGACGACCGCCGTGAACGCCACCGAGGTCACGGACGAGATCGTCGGGATGTCCGAGGGGGTCCCCGGGCAGCGCTTCACCTTGGCGAAGGCCCCGGTCCTTGCAGGCGAGGAACGCCTGGAAGTGGAGGTGGCGGCCGGACCGGGCTGGGAGCGCTGGACCCAGGTCGACGACTTCGCGGAACAACAGGACTCCGACAACGTGTTCGTCCTGGATCACGTGTCCGGCGAGATCCGATTCGGCCCCAGCGTGCGGATGGCCGACGGCTCCGTCCACCAGTACGGGGCGGTCCCACCGAAGGGCTCCCCCATCCGGATCCCCCGGTACCTGACGGGCGGGGGAACCCACGGGAACGTGGCGGCGCGCACGGTGACCCAGATGATGACCGCCATCCCGCTGGTTGACCGCGTCGTCAACCGGCGCAGCGCCTCGGGGGGCGTGGACGTCGAGTCGGTTGACAACGCTCGCGAGCGCGGCCCGATCTCCCTGCGCACCCGCAACCGGGCGGTCACCGCCGAGGACTACGAGCACCTGGCGAAGGGAGCCGCTCCGGAGCTCGCCCGGGTGCGGTGCGAGCCTGCCGGCGACGGCGGCGAGCCGGGGGTCGCGCGGGTGCTGGTGGTGCCGGCGGTCACGACCGGGGACGCTCAGCTCCGTTTCGAGGAGTTCATCCCCGCCGAGGAGACCCTCGCGCGCGTCGCGGAGCACCTCGACGAACGCCTCACCATCGGAGCGCGGGTGGTGGTGGAGCCGCCGCTGTACCTGGGGGTCACGATCGTGGCGACGGTGCGCGCGAAGCGGACGGCGAACCCGCAGCGACTGCACGACGCCGCGGTGGCCGCCCTGTACGGCTACTTCCACCCGACCGTCGGGGGCCCGGACGGGGACGGCTGGCCGTTCGGTCGCTCCCTCCACGTCGGCGAGGTGTACGCGGTGCTCCAGGGCCTCGACGGCACGGAGTTCGTCGAGGAGGCTCTGCTGTTCGCGGCCGACCCGATCACCGGCGAGCGCGGCGACCCAACCGAGCGGCTGGAGCTGGACAGCAACGCGTTGCTCTTCTCCTACGAGCACCGCGTCCGGGTCGAGTCCGGATAGGACCCGGCGAACCGACGAGGAGCACCGACATGCGCGGCACCGTCGAAGGGCTGATCAACCCGCATCCGCTGGCGACGGCCCTGCCGGCCGTATACCAGGGGGAGGGGTTCACGGAGCGATTCCTGTCGGCCTTCGACGACGCGCTGGCACCAGTGATGAGCACCCTGGAAAACCTCGACGCCTACCTCGATCCATCACTGTGCCCGCCGGACTTCCTGCCCTGGCTGGCCGGTTGGGTCGGGCTCGAGCTGGACGAGAACTGGACGTTGGCCCAGCAGCGTCGGCTGGTCGCGACGACCGTCGAGCTCCTCCAGTGGCGGGGCACCCGACGGGGCCTGGTGGAGCTGATCCAGCGCTTCCTTGGGATCGGAGAGGACCATATCGAGGTGACCGACTCGGGCGGGGTCACCTGGTCGGTCGCGCCGGGGTCCGCCCCGCCCGTCTCCACTCCCCCGACCCTGAAGGTCCGCGTCCGGGTGGCGTCTCCCGACGAGGTGGACGACCGCCGGCTGGAGCACCTGGTCGCCGCATCCACACCAGCGCACGTGACCTACGAGGTGGAGGTCGTGGCGTCGTGATCGTCTGCTCGAACTGCGGGTTCCACAACGAGGACGGGGCGCGCTTCTGCGGGCACTGCCGGGAGTTCCTCCAGTGGACCGGCCGGACCGTCGAGGAGGCCTCCGAACCGGAGCCGGAGGCCGAGCCGGCCGCCGAGGACGCGGCAGCCAAGGGCGTCGTGGAACGCGTCGTTGAGAAGCTGACGGGCAAGGACCAGCGCGACGAGCGGGCGTCCACCACCCTGGCAGCTGCGAGGAGGATCGACGCCGACGCGACGCCGGCCGGCGAGGAGGGGACCGGCGAGGACGCGGCCGCCGCGCTCCAGGCGGAGACGGCCGCGCGCGCGGACGAGGAGGCGCGGCAGGCCCAGCGGAGGCGCCAGGAGGCCGAGGCGCTCGCCCGTGAGCAGGCGGAGGCCACCGAACGGGCCCGCCAGCGGGCCGACGAAGCGGAACGCGCCCGGCGGGCCGCCGACGAGCAGGCCCGCAAGGAGGCCGAGGCGATGGAGCAGGCCCAGCGGGAGCTGCAGGCCGCCCGCGCCGCCCGGGAGGAGAAGCAAGAGCAGCTCCGGCGCGAGTTGGAGGCAGCCGAGGCAGCCCGGAAGGAGGCGGAGGAGCGAGCCCGGGCCGAGGCCGAGGCCGCCGAGGCTGCGGCGGGGGCAGCCGCCGAGGCCGAGGAGGCGCGGCGCACTGCCGAAGCCAAGGCCCAGGAGGAGGCCGAAGCCGCCGAGCGGGCCCGGCGGGCGGCCGCCATGGTGGCCCGTCCCAAGCCCGTCGCGCTCCGCCGTCCGGCGCCGGCCCCCGCCGATCCCTTCCCGACGGCGAAGGCGCGACCGGTACCGGAGACGGCGACGTCATGGACCGCGACCGAGCCGGTTGACGGCGCGCCGCAACCCACGGCGCCCGCACCCGACAAGCCGGCGCCCAAGCCGGTCAAGCCCGGCCGGAGCAGGGCCCGGCCGACCGCTCGGGGCAGTTACGGTCCGCCGACCCGCAAGCCGCGACCCGGCGATCTCATCTGCGGGGTCTGCGGGGAGAGCAACGGTCCCGCCCGCAACTTCTGCCGGCGGTGCGGCAACAGTCTCGCCGAGGCGGAGGTCGCCCGCCCACCGTGGTGGCGACGGCTGCTACCGAAGCGGTACGCCGCCGGGGAGCGGCCGGGCCACCGCGGGGCGAAGGCCAAGGGACGGGCGGCCATGAAGGGCGCTCGCGGGATCCGCCGGTTCGTCATGGGCGGGGTCGGGAAGGTCACGCGGTTGCTGATGCTGGTCGCGTTCGCCCTCGGGGCGGTCGGCATCTCGTTCAACCCCGGCCTGCGCGGCTCGGTGATGGGGTGGGGCTCTGACGTGTTCCGGTCCGTCCGGGCGATGATCGCCCCGCAGTTCGAGCCGGTGCTGCCGGTCGGGGCGGAGGCGTCCTCGTCGCTGCCCGATCACCCACCTGACGATGCGATCAACAACACCTCCAACCGCTGGTGGGCCGAGGCCGCTCCCGGCAACGGAGAGGGCCAGCGGCTACTGATCACGTTCCCCGAACCGGTCGACATCGCGGTCGTTGGGGTCACGCCCGGGGCGGCGAACCCAGAGGAGTTCATCGCGCAGCCTCGACCCCGGCTGCTCCATCTGGTCTTCAGCAACGGGACGACCGCGGACTTGCGGATCGCGGATGAGCACACGTTCCAGACCTTCAACGTCACTGCGACGGGTGTGACATCGGTCGAGGTTCAGATCATCGAGGCGTGGCAGGGACAGTCGGGCAGTGACTTGGCCATCACCACGATCGAGTTCCGGACCCGGCGCTGACCGGATCGGGTGGGGTCCCGCACGCGCGTGCTCGGCGTCCGTGTCTCCACCCCCAGTGACGGGCTACAGCTCCGGGGCGAGCAGCTCGGCGATCTGCACCGTGTTCAACGCCGCGCCCTTGAGCAGGTTGTCACCGCTGACCCACACGTTCAGCGAATGCGGGTCGGCCAGGTCGCGGCGAACCCGGCCGACGAAGACCTCGTCGCGGCCGGCGCTCTCCAGCGGGGTGGGGTAGGCCAGGGGCTCGCCGTCCTGGCCGGTGCCGTCCTCCACCACCAGGCCCGGGGCGGCATCGACCGCCGCGAGCGCGTCCGCGACGGTCGGTTCACGTGCGAAGGTCAGCCGTGCGGCGATCGAGTGGCCCACCGCCACGGGGACCCGGACGCACGTCGGCGAGACCTGCAGCGCCGGCAGCTCGAGGATCTTGCGGCTCTCGTTGACGAGCTTCCACTCCTCGTCGGTGTACCGCTCGTCGGTGAACGAACCGCAGTGGGCCAGCACGTTGAGCGCCACCGCCTTGCTGAACTGCTCGGGCTGGACGGACGTCGCCGCGTCGGCGCCCCGTCGCCGGAGCATGTCGGGATCCTCCACCAGCTTGCGGGTCTGCTCGATCAGCTCGGTGATCCCCTTCTGACCCGCGCCGCTCGCCGACTGGTAGGAGGTGGCGACCATCGCGATCAGCCCGAACGCGTCGTGCAGCGGCTTGACCGCCACCGTCAGGACCATCGTGGTGCAGTTGGGGTTGGCCACGATGCCGATGGGTCGGGTGGTGAGCGCGTGCGGGTTCACCTCGGTCACGACCAGCGGCACGTCGGGGTCGCCGCGCCACGCCGACGAGTTGTCGACGACCGTCGCGCCCCGCCCCGCCGCGATCGGCGCCCACTCCCGCGACACGTCACTGCCGGCGGAGAACAAGGCCAGATCGACGCGGTCGAACACCTCGGGGGCGAGCGTCACGACCTCGACGTCGTGGTCGCCGTAGCGGATGCGCCGCCCGGCCGACCGTTCGCTGGCGACCATGACCGGGTCGCCGTCGATCGGGAACGCGCGCTCGACCAGCAGGCGGCGCATCTCCTCACCGACCGCACCGGTGGCGCCAACGATCGCTAACCGCAACGGGCGGTTGGATGCGCCGGCCTGTTCCTGGCGCTCCCCGGCGGGGCGCTGCACGCGAGCGCGTGGTTGTGGTTCGGCGTCCGGTTCGGTCATGTCGTCACCTGTCGTCGCGGGCGAGGCTGGCGGTCTCCAGGTCGAAGGCGTCGTGGATGGCACGCACCGCCGTCTCCACGTCGTCCTGGCGGACCACGACCGAGATCCGGATGGTCGAGGTCGAGATCATCTCGATGTTCACACCAGCCGTGGCGAGCGTCTCGAACATCTTGGCAGCCACACCCGGATGCGTCCGCATCCCCGCACCGACCAACGCCACCTTGGCCACGCCGCGGTCGAGGATCACGTCCTTGGCGCCGAGGTCGTCGAGGATCGATCGGATCAGGTCGGCAGCGTGGTCGGCGTCGTCACGCGGCACCGTGAACGAGATGTCGGTGATCCCGTCGATCGAGACGTTCTGCACGATCATGTCCACGTTGACGTTGGCGTCCGCCAACGCGGTGAACATCTGCGCAGCGACGCCGGGGCGGTCCGGCACACCTTGCACGGTGACCTTCGCCTCGGTGGTGTCGTGCGCGATGCCCGCGATGTAGGCGTCCTCCATGGCTCTGGCGTCCTCCGGCCCGATCCACGTCCCGTCGTCGTTGGTGAACGAGGATCGGACGTGGACCAGCACGTCGTAGTTACGAGCGAACTCCACGGACCGGGTCTGCAGCACCCGGGCGCCCTGCGCCGCCAGCTCGAGCATCTCCTCGAACGACACGTAATGCAGCTTGCGGGCAAACGGCACCAGGCGCGGATCGGCGGTGTAGATCCCGTCCACGTCGGTGTAGATCTCGCACACGTTGGCATGCAGCGACGCCGCCAGCGCCACCGCGGTGGTGTCCGACCCGCCCCTCCCCAGTGTGGTGACGTCCTTGGTGTCCTGCGACACCCCTTGGAACCCGGCGACGATCACGACGTCTCCGTCGGCGAGCGCCCCGCGCACCCGGCCGGGCGTGATGTCCACGATCCGGGCCTTGCCGTGCAGCGCGTCGGTGATGATCCCCGCTTGCGATCCGGTCAGCGACCGGGCTGAGACCCCCTCTGCGGCCAGCGCCATGGCCAGCAGAGACATCGAGATGCGCTCGCCGGCGGTGAGCAGCATGTCCAGCTCGCGGCCGGGCGGGGCGGGTGCGATGCGCCGGGCCAGCTCCACCAGATCGTCGGTGGTGGTGCCCATCGCCGACACGACGACCACCACGTCGTGGCCTTCGGCTCTCGCCTGCGCGATCCGCGAGGCGACCCGTTTGATGCGCTCGACCTCCGCGACCGAGCTGCCGCCGTACTTCTGCACGATCAGGGCCACGTGCGCCTCGGTCCGGCTGGCTGATGTGGGGCGCTGGGGCTTCCCAGGATGGCTGACCAGCGTACCGCTACCGTCATGCGCCGTGACGGCGGGGCGGGTTGGTGGCGTCGTGGCCGGGCGGGCGGTTGGGCTGCCGTCACGCGTCGTGACGGCGGGGCGGGTTGGTGGCGTCGTGGCCGGTCGGGCGGTTGGGCTACCGTCGCGCGTCGTGACGGCGGGGCGGGTTGGTGGCGTCGTGGCCGGTCGGGCGGTTGGGCTACCGTCACGCGTCGTGACGGCGGGGCGGGTTGGTGGCGTCGTGGCCGGTCGGGCGGTCGCGCTCCTGGCCAGCGCCGCCCTGATCCTGGCGATGTTCCTCCCGTGGACGGGCGACGGAACGCTGGCGCTCGACCTCGGCCTGCGCTCGTGGGGACGACGCGCGGGACAACCGACGGTGGCGTTCGGGCTCGTGATGATCGCTGCGTTGCCGTCGCTCGCCGCCGTCCTGGGAGACGCAGCCTGGCCGCGGCTGGTCGCCGCGGTCGCCGCTGGCGGCCTGGCCCTGTCATGGCTGGCGGTGGGACCCGACGGGGGACTGACCGCCGGTGTCGTCGCGACGCTGATCGGAGCGGTCGGGCTCCTCGCCGCGGCCGCGTTCGCCAGCGCTTCGCCTGCCGGTGGCTCGGCGGGCGCGGGCGGCGGGCCACTGCACGAGGGTCGGGCGACATCGGACCGAGACGAGCGTCCCCAGGCCGGTTTCGCCGTGCGGGATCACACCGCCGACATGGCGTTCGAGGCGTGGGGTTCCACGCGGGGCGCGTGCTTCACGCAGGCTGTCCGGGCGCTGGTCAGCTCGTTCGCCGACACGACCGACGTCGCGTCCGACGGCCGCCACGCAGTCGCGTTTGGACCCGCCGCTGACGAGGACCTCCTCGTCGACCTCCTCGACGAGGTGATCTACCTCCTCGACGCCCGCGGCGTCGTCCCGGTGGGCGGCGAACTCGTCGACGAGCCCGACGGGGGCATCAGCGGCGAGCTCGAGGTCGCCCCGGTCGAGCGAGTCCGTCCCGCCGGGGCCGTCCCGAAGGCGGTCACCCACCACGCACTGCAGGTCCAGGCGGGACCGCAGGGTTGGCGCTGCCACGCGGTGATCGACGTGTGACCGACGGGGTGCATCACTTGGCCAGAGACGGGTTCGCTGCAGCCGCTGACGCCTACGAACGCGGCCGCCCGGGCTACCCCCCGGACGCGGTGACGTTCCTGGCGTCTGCGTTGGGCCTGCAGGCGGGGCGGGTGGTCGTCGACGTGGGTGCCGGCACGGGGAAGCTGACCCGCGCCCTGGTCACCACCGGCGCGGACGTCGTCGCGGTGGAGCCGGTCGACGCGATGCGTGACCGCCTCGCCGACGAGTTGCCCACCGTCGACGTGCGCGACGGTACGGCCGAAGCGATGCCCGTCGACGATGCCGCCGCCGACGCCGTCACGGCCGGCCAGTCGTTCCACTGGTTCGACGGCCCGCGAGCGCTCGCCGAGCTCCGTCGTGTCCTGCGCCCTCGCGGGCGGCTCGGCTTGGTCTGGAACGTCCGTGACGAGTCGGTCGGTTGGGTGGCGCGGCTGAGCGCGGTCATCGAGCCGTATTCCAAGGACGCGCCCCGCCACGCGCGCGGCGCCTGGAAGCGCGCGTTCGACGAGACGGGCGGGTTCGGCCGCTTGCGGCTGCGGTCGTTCCGCCACGCGTCGGCTCTGACCGTCGATCAGGTCGTGGACCGCTACCTGTCGATCAGCTTCATCGCGGTGCTCGACGAGGCCGAGCGTGTGACGGTCGAAGCCGCGATCCGCGACGTGCTGTCCTCCGACCCCGACACAGGCGGCCGCGTTCGCGTCCAACACCCGTACCGCACCGACGTGTACTGGACCCAGCGCAGCTGACAGCGCTGCGCGGCCGGCTTCAGCCTTTCACGACGCCCAGCGGGCGCAGCCGCGCCACGCGGCGCGCCAGGCGCGCCTCCTCGCACACCCCCACCACGGCATCGACGTCCTTGTAGGCGTAGGGCGCCTCCTCGGGCAGGTCCCGCTGCGACTCCTCACGCACCACGATGCCTCGAGCCTCGAGCTCGCGGTGCAGGGCCGACCCGTCCTGCTGCCCCTTGGCTTGCTTGCGGCTCATCGTCCGACCCGCCCCGTGACAGGCGGAGAAGAAGGCCGCACCGCCCTCCACGCCGGTCAGCACCCACGACCCCGTCCCCATCGAGCCGGGCACCAGCGTTGGCTGTCCGAAGGGACGCAGCTCGTCGGGGAGATCCGGATGGCCCGGGGCAAGCGCGAGCGTCGCTCCCTTGCGGTGCACGCACAGGGTCCGCTCCCGCCCGTCGACCGGGTGACGCTCGATCTTGGCGAGGTTGTGCGACACGTCGTACAGCAGCTCGAGATCGCGGTGGCCCGTGATCTGTCCGAACGCGTCCCGCACCGCCTCGCCGAGCAACTGTCGGTTCGCCCGGCCGAAGTTCGCTCCGGCTGCCATCGCTTGCAGGTAGGCCTTGCCCTGGGTCGATTCGACCGGGGCGCAGGCCAGCTGACGGTCGGGGACCGCGATCCCGTAGGCTTCCATCGCCGGCTTCATCCTGCGGACGTGGTCCTGGCAGATCTGGTGGCCGAGACCGCGTGAGCCGGTGTGGATCATCACCGCCACCTGCCCCTCGTGCAGCCCGAACCCCTGGGCGACGTCGGCGTCGACGACCTGTTCGACGTACTGGATCTCCAAGAAGTGGTTGCCCGACCCCAAGCTGCCGACCTGCGCGATGCCGCGGTCGACCGCGCGGTTGCTCACCCGTGTGGGGTCGGCGTCGGGCAGGAACCCGCGGTCCTCGGTGCGTTCGAGGTCGCGTTCGGTCCCCTTGCCGCGCTCGACCGCGTACGCCGAACCGCGCAGCAGGATCTGCGCCAGCTTTTCCTCGTCGTCGATGTCCCACACCGCGCCCCGCCCAAGGCCGCGCGGGATCTCCCGGTCGAGTCGGTCCATCAGGTTGTCGCGGTGGGCACGCAGCTCGTCGCGGTCCATCGGGGCGATCAGGAGCCGGACCCCGCACGAGATGTCGAAGCCGACGCCGCCTGGCGAGACGATGCCCCCCTCTGCGACGTCGAACGCGGCGACACCCCCGATCGGGAAGCCGTACCCCCAGTGCATGTCCGGCATCGCGAAGCTGGCCTCGACGATCCCCGGCAGGGTCGCGACGTTGGCGACCTGCTGCAGCGACTCGTCCTCCTGGATGTCGGGGAGCAGCTCCTGCGACGCGTACACCATTCCCGGGACGCGCATGGCACCGGTGGGGTCGATGCGCCACCGGAACGGTGTCTCCTCGACCAGCTGGATGTCGACCATGGCGATCCTCCTTCCCGACGGTCTCGGTGCGCACGTGGAACGCAGGCCCGGGTGGCCACGCCGGGCGCCGGCTGCATGCTGCCGGCCGGGCGGCGGGTCTCGGCGCTGCTGTGGGCGCGTTCGGCGCTGCTCCAGTCGGTCGACGCTGCGGCGGGGCGCTAGCCGCGCGAGCCTGCCAGGTGCTTGTCGAACCAGCGCACCGCGTGTTCGGCGACCTCGTCGAGTTTGCCCGGCTCCTCGAACAGGTGACTGGCTCCCTCGACGATCACGACCTCGTGCTCTCCCCTCAGCCGCTGTGCGGCCTCCTCGTTCAACCCGATCACCGCCGTGTCCAACCCGCCGATGATCAGCAGCGTCGGTGTGATCACCTCGGCGAGCCGGTGTTCGGCTAGGTCCGGTCGGCCGCCACGGGACACGACCGCCCCGACCCTGTCGGGCAGGTCCGCGGCTGCCGTCAACGCCGCGGCTGCGCCGGTGCTCGCGCCGAACAGACCGATCTGAAGGCCGCTGGCGTCGGCCTCCTGGTCGACCCACCGGGCGGCGTCCAGCAGCCGCTGGCCGAGGAGCCCGATGTCGAAGACGTTGGCGCGGTCGCCCGCCTCCTCGGATGTGAGCAGGTCGAAGAGCAGTGTGGCGAACCCGGCGTCGTTCAGGATCCGCGCGACGTGCTGGTTGCGTGGGCTGTCGCGGCTGCTGCCGCTGCCGTGCGCGAACAGCACCACACCCCCGGCCCCGTCTGGCACCTCCAGGTAGCCGGGCAGGGCGAGCCCGCTTCCCACGTCGACGCGGACGTCACGCGGCATCGCCGCCTCCTCGCTCTTCGTACGCGCGGGACAGCAGCTCGACGACCTCGTCGTCGCGGGTCTGGCCGAAGTCGCTGTACCAGGATCCCACCGCCATGAACGAGGCGGGAGTCTCGAGCGCGATCACTTGGTCGTAGTCGTCCTTCAGCGCCTGCACGCTATCGGGTGGTCCGACCGGGACGGCCAGCACCGCCCGTTCCACGCCCCGTTCGCGCAGGACCTTCGCCGCGGCCGAGGCGCTCACCCCGGTGGCGATCCCGTCGTCGACCACGACCGCGGTGCGGCCTTCGATGGCGACGGCCGGGCGGCCGCTGCGGTAGCGCTGCAGGCGGCGGTCGAGTTCCTCGCGCTCCTCGTCGATGGTCGACTGCAGGTCAGCCCGCGACAACCCCAGCCGCGACAGGGAGCCCTGATCGAGGAGCAGGACGTCGTCCTCGCCGACCGCCCCGACGCCGAACTCGGGGTTGTGCGGGGCGCCGACCTTGCGCACGACGAGCACGTCCAGCGGCGCGTTCAGCGCCTGCGCCACCTCGTAGGCGACCGGCACGCCACCGCGCGGAAGGCCGAGGATCACCGGTTCCTCGGAGGCGAGGTCGCTGACACGCTGGGCCAGCCGACGACCGGCGTCCCGTCGGTTCTCGAACATGCCTCCAGGGTGGCAGACGACCGGCCCCTGGCAGCATGAACGCCTGGTCATGTCCGCGGCTGGGCTGGCCGACCGGAACTGTCCTCGTCGTCGAGGAGCGCGCGGAACGGCAGCCGAGCTTGCACCTCGACGGCGGCTGCCCATGCAGCACCCACCGCGGCACCGAACAGGACACCGGTCAGCGACGCGTCTGCGGTGACCAGCTCCGCGACGCCGACCACCACGATGGCGAACACCCCGGCCGCGACCCACTTGACGGCAGTGGCCCACTCCAGACGGGTGCCGGCCACCGCGACCAGGTGCGCGGCCAGAGCCGCGACGACCGCCACCGCCGTGGACGGGAACTCGGTGGCGGCGATGCGTTCGGTCACGATCGTCCGGGCCACGATCGCGATCCCCGCTGCCCCGACGGCCCCCACGACGACACGTAACGCAGCCCGCACGGACGTTCGCCGCCACGCGTAGACGGCTATCAGCAACGTCGGTGCGGACAGCCACGGCAATTCGAACGTGCCGGCCACGACCTCGGACACCGCGGCGGCCGTCGGCGTCCGCACCTGTTCGAACCAGCCCCGCACCGGCGGATCGAACGCGGCGAGACCCTCCAACCCGCGCACGTCGTTCAGCACGGCACCGGCCAGGGTCGCGCCCGCCGCGACGACCAGGAGGCCGAGCGTGAGGTTCAGCCCCCGTGCGATCGTCGGGTCGAATCTCCGGCCGAGCCACCGCAGCTGCGCCCCGTACCGACGACGTAGCCAACGCGCCGGCCGGGTGCCGACGATCCGTTCGGCGAAGGCCCTCAGGCGCTGTGGCTCGCGCATCGCCCGGCGTGCCGCGACGCGGATGAGGAAGGCCACCACGATGAGGAGCAGCACCAGCAAGGACGCGGGCCCGGCGTACCGCTGGATCACGCGCCACGACCGACCAGCGACGTAGCCCAGGGAAACGAACGACACCGCCCACACCAACGCGCTGGGAACACTGAACAGCAGGAACCGGCCGTAGGGCATCCGGCTCAGCCCGGCCACGAACGGCAGGAACGTCCGCAGGACGGTCGCCCACCGTCCGAGCGCGACCGCGCTGCCACCCCGATCCTTGAAGTACTCCGCCGTGCGGTCGATGCGTTCCCCGAAGCGCGCACGGACCGGTTCCCACTCCGCCAGCTGGCGTCCCCAGCGCCGACCCAGCCAGTACCCGGTCGAGTCCCCGAGCGCCGCGGCGACCGCGGCGACCGCGGCCATCGTGACCAGCGAGACCTGGTCCTCTGCGGCCAGGACCCCGCCGAGCACCATGGCGGTCTCCCCGGGCGTCACCAGCCCCAGGAACGCCGCCGCCTCGCCGTACGCCAGCAGACCGATCACGGTGTACGCGACCGGACCGCTCATACCAAGGACCGCGTCGATGACCGACTGGATCAGACTCTCCACGGCGCGAGCCCCGAGGGTCTACAGGTCGCGGCGCCCCGCGAACGCCCGCCCCAACGTGACCTCGTCGGCGTAGTCGAGGTCGCCGCCGACCGGGAGGCCGCTGGCGATCCGCGTGACGCGTACGCCCAACGGGCGGACCAGTCGGCTGAGGTACGACGCGGTGGCCTCCCCCTCGACGTTGGGGTTTGTCGCGAGGATGATCTCGGTCACACCTTCGGTGTCGAGCCGACCGAGGAGCTCCTTGACGTGCAGGTCGTCGGGACCGATCCCGTCGATCGGTGAGATCGCCCCGCCGAGCACGTGGTAGCGCCCGCGGAACTCGCGGGTGCGTTCGATCGCGATCACGTCACGGGGCTCCTCGACCACGCACAGCAGCGCGGGATCGCGGCGGGGGTCGCGGCAGATGCGGCACTCGTCGTGCTCGGCGACGTTCCAGCACCGCCGGCAGAACCGCACCCGCTCCTTGACCTCGACGATCGCCTCCGCGAGCCGGCGTGCGTCGGCCGGGTCTGCCTGCAGCAGGTGGAACGCCAGGCGCTGGGCGCTCTTGGGCCCGATCCCCGGCAGCCGCCCGAGCTCGTCGATCAGGTCCTGCACCGCACCCTCGTAGAGCACCGCTGCCTACCGTTCCTCGACGGGTTGCGCGCCGAGCTCCTCACGCAGCAGCGTCGCAGCGTGCGTGGCGGCCGTGTGCTCGTCCACCTCGTGGCCGGTGTGCTCAGCCTCGCCGACCTCGGTCTCCTCCTGGGAAAGCTCCTGGGACAGCGGCGCGGGGTCAGGCGCGGGCGGATCACCGTCGCCGGACGCGACCTCGGTGCGCAGCTGCACCGCGACGTCGCAGACCTGCTCGATGACCTTCCGTACCGCCTCGGCGTGGTCCGGCCGACCGACCTCGTCGGCGTGGAAGCTCGACGGGAACGCCAGCACCAGACCGTCGCCCTCGAGGCGCATCGGCGTTCCTGCCTGTGCGATCGCGTGCAACCGGACGCTGTGCTGCTTGAGGTGATCGAGCACCTGACGCCAGCGCCCCACGACCGTGCTGAACACGTCCCCATCGACGTGGGCGACAGGCCCGGCAGCGGGCACTTCGGTCGCGTCCGCTGCGGTGATCTCCGGGTGGGGGACCCCAGCGTCGCGCGGAGCACCGACCCCGTCCGCCGGGCGGGGCGCCGGACCGTCGCCGCTTGCCTGGGCCCCGTGCGCCGGGCGGGGCGCCGGACCGTCGCCGCTTGCCTGGACCCCGTGCGCCGGGCGGGGCGCCGCTGTCTCCAGGCGTGCCACCCGGTCGGCCAGTGCGGCGACGTCGCCGATCACCTCCGGGAGCGCGAGCTTGGCCAGCGCCAGCTCGATCGGGAGACGCGCCGGTCCCCGCCGCATTTCGGCGATGGTCTCAGCCAGCACGTCGACCGCCCGTAGCAGCGTCTCGCGCGGCAGCAACTGTGCCTGCCCGGCCAGCCGCGTCCGCCGCTCCGCCGTGGCGTCGACCAGGTCCGGCCGGTCGGGTGCCACCTGCAGCACCAGCAGGTCGCGGAGGTGCTGGACGAGGTCGAGGGCGAACCGGCGCAGGTCGTGACCCTCGTCGAGGAGCGATTGGGTGAGCGCCAGCAACCCGGCGATGTCGCGGGCCGCCAGCAACGACACCGTCTCGAACGTCCGCTCCGCCGGCGTGTGTCCCAGGACCTGGGCCACGGCGTCGCCGGTGACGTGACCGCCGCCGAACGACAGCACCTGCTCCAGGATCGACAGGGTGTCACGCACGGAGCCGTCGCCGGCGCGCACGACCGCCTCGACCGCGTCGTCGTCGATCGACAGACCTTCGAGCACCACGACGCGTTTCACGTGCGCGGCGACGTCCTGCGCCCCGACCCGGCGCAGGTCGAGGCGCTGCACGCGGGACAAGATCGTCGGCAGGACCTTCTGCGGGTCGGTCGTGGCCATCGCGAACATCACGTGGTGCGGGGGCTCCTCGATCAGCTTCAGCAGCGCGTTGAACGCCGCGGTCGAGGCCATGTGCACCTCGTCGAGGATGTAGGCCTTCTTGCGTGCCCGGGCGGGTGCGAACATGGCGCGCTCGCGCAGTTCCCGGGCGTCGTCCACCCCACCGTGGGAGGCCATGTCGAGCTCGATCACATCCACCGACGAGCCGCCGGTGATCTGCACGCACAGGTCGCACACCTGGCAGGGATCGGGGGTGGGGCCCTGATCGCAGTTCACCGCCTTGGCCAGGATGCGTGCCGTGGAGGTCTTCCCGGTGCCGCGGGGGCCGGTGAACAGGTAGGCGTGGTGTAGGCGGTCCTCGGCGATCGCGTTGGCGAGCGTCTGGGTGACGTGTCGCTGCCCCACCACCTCCGCGAACGATTGCGGGCGGTACTTGCGGTACAGCGAGACGTACGCCACCCGAACCTCCTGCAACGGCCGCGAGGCCCGAGACCCGAAGGTCCGCTCCGGCCGCCCCGTCCGGCACCCGTCCAAGAACGGCTTAGGGCTGCTGCCTTCCGGCCCTGACCCGGTTCACCGGAGGACGTCGCCGGGGGGACGACCGGAGCGCACCGCCGGGCTCGAGCCCCGCGTCGGCGGCGAGCGTACCGGCTCGTCGCTGCGGTGTCCGCAAGCGGAGGGTGAGGGATTCGATCCGAACCCTCCAGGCGTCGACCCGTCCATGCTTTCCACGTCTGTTACGGGGTTGACGGCCTAGACACCAGATCCGCAAAACCCCATGTCTGGCCTGAGCTTTGTGCAGAACGGTCGGGTTCGTCTCATACCCGCCACCCCTCGGGCGGTGTTCCTCCGAAACGACCACGACCGCGAGGTCGTCCGCGGGATGCGCGGGCGGCAGCCGGAGAACTGGGTCAGCGGTCCGGTGGCGACGTGCAGGTCGTGGACAGCGCGTCGCTTGCGCCGACCCCGATCAGCAACGGCCTCGTCGACGAGGACAGGCTCATGCCGGAACTGATCCGACTGGGTGGCGGCAAGAGTGTGTTCCCCGAGGAGGTTCCACGCCCGACGAGACGTGCGGTCGAGACGGCGTCGCCCGATGAGTTCGGACGGACGGCATCGTCTGAGAGGATGCTGCGAGGGTCGACAAGGAGGCTCAGATGCGGAAGATCACGCCACACCTGTGGTTCGACACGCAGGCCGTGGAGGCGGCCGAGGTCTACGCCTCCACTTTCCCGGATTCGATGATCACCGATGTGACCACGATCCGCGACACCCCGTCGGGAGACACCGACGTCGTGTCGTTCGAGCTATGGGGCCAGCCGTTCGCGGCCATCAGCGCCGGCCCGCTGTTCGAGTTCAACCCGTCCGTGTCGTTCCTCGTGTCCTGCGACAGTCCCGAAGAGGTCGATTTCTTCTGGGGCAGGCTGTCGGACGGCGGCACACCGCTCATGCCGCTGGACTCGTACCCGTTCAGCGGCCGCTACGGCTGGACCGAGGACCGGTACGGACTGTCGTGGCAGATCATGCATGCCGACCAGCAAGAAGTAGGCCAGCGGATCACGGCCACGCTCATGTTCGTGAGCGAGGTCTGCGGCAAGGCCGAGGAGGCGATCGCCTTCTACACCTCGCTGTTCTCCGACTCCAAGGTCGGCCACCTCCTCCGCTACGGGATGGACGAAGCGCCCGACGTTGCGGGGACGATCAAGCACGCCAGCTTCTGGCTGGCGGGCCAGGAGTTCGCGGCCATGGACAGCGCCCATGACCACCGGTTCGGCTTCAATGAGGCGGTCTCCTTCATGATCAGTTGCGAGACGCAGGAGGAGATCGACCGCTACTGGGATGCCCTCTCCGCGGTTGCTGAGGCCGAACAGTGCGGCTGGCTGAAGGACCGCTACGGGCTCTCATGGCAGGTGGTGCCCGCTGACCTCGATGAACTGCTGCGCAACGGCACGGAACACCAGACCGCGCGGGTCACCGCGGCGTTCCTCGGGATGAAGAAGTTCGACCTCGCGGAACTACAGCGCGCATACGACGGACCGTGAGCACGAGTCCAAAGGTGGAACGATGACGAGACTGCACACCTACCTCAACTTCGCCGGCGACGCCGAAGAAGCGTTCGACTTCTACCGATCGGTGTTCGGCGGCGAGTTCTCGTCGCACGTCCGCTTCAAGGACTTCCCGATGGAGGGTGTCGACATCCCCGCGGAAGACCAGGACAAGATCATGCACATCGCCCTGCCCATCGGTGACGGGGACATCCTGATGGCCAGCGACGCCCTGGATTCCCTCGGACAGGAACTGGTCCAAGGCAACAACGTCTACGTGTCGGTCCACCCGGACAGCAGACAAGAGGCGGACCGGGTCTTCGAGGCACTCTCGCAGGGTGGAGAGATCGAGATGCCGATCGGCGACCAGCCGTGGGGGGACTACTACGGCAGCTTCACGGACAAGTTCGGGGTCATGTGGATGGTGAACCATACCCCCGAGGAGGCATGAGCGAGAGGCCCGGTGGCGGCCGCGGGGCGGCGGACGTTCGTCGCTCGCTGCCGCGGTCACATCGTGGCCACCTTCGGGCTCGCCTCGCGGCCGAGGAACCGGCCGAGCTCCCAGGCTGAGGTCTCTACCGCCTGGACGACGACCAGATCGTCCCGCGCGGCAGTCCGAACACCACGACAAGCCGCTGGACTTCGCTCGGCGGATGTCGACGCAGTGGACCTGTCGTGGCGCGGCCTGCTTCGGTGTCTCCGTCCACGTCGTCCCCTCGGACGAGCGCGACGCGGTGCTCCGCACCGATGCCGACCGCACACGTCACCACTACCGCTGGGGAACGGTGCGACGTGTGCTCGCGGCAGGCTTCGACCTGTTGCCGACGTCGCCGACCCGCACCACGACACCGTGCTCGTGGAGCCCGACACTCAGTCCCGGGCCGATGACCTCCTGGCCGCGGCTGCCGCATCGCGAGGAGAACCCGTACGACCTCGGAGGGACAGGGCGATGACCGAGACCCCTACCACGGATGTCGAGGTGGCCCTGCCCGCGGATGTCCACCAAATCGACGAGACCGGCGACATCTGGAGCGTGCTCGAGGAGGCGTCCGACCCCGATCGCATCGCCGAAGCCCGCGTGATCGTCGCCGGAGATCCCGACGAGCCGTTCCTCGCCCGCGTCATCGACATCGTCGACGGCGCCGACGGGACCCACATCGTCCACCTCGAGGTGATCGGCCTTCCCGGTCAGGTGATCGACGAGCTGACCCGCGCCAAGCTGCTCTCCGCCTGACCCTGCTGTGGGCGGGCGGCTCGAAGGCCTCGTCGCGGCACGGTTACGGTCGGCGTGCGTGGACCCCACCCTGGGTGCTCGCAGCGCATCGCCACGATCTGCGCCTCGAGCTCGGGCGGCATCTGGTGCGGACACGACCCCGGCTTGGAGGACTGGTCAACCAGGCCTGCCAGACCCGCCTTGGCGTACGCCCGCAGCCACCGGTGCACCGTCTGTCGGCTCACCCCGTAGCGGCAGGCCACCTCGGTGACCGCCGCGCCCTCGACCACGACCTCCAACACCGCCGCGTGCCGCTGCTCGATCACGCCCAACACCACCAGCACGAGCCACTCCTCGTCCGCCAACACGTTCGAGGAGCAGCTTCCAACCGGCCGCAGGTGTCACACAGGAACCGGAGCCACCGTCGCGCAGGACCCGGAGCCACGTCCGGGATCTGTCACCCACCTACCGGAGCCAACGTGTCAAGCATCTACCGGGCCCGCACACCACCTGTGACCAAGTCGTGACCAAGTGGGCGTTCGGGCTGGTTCGGCGCGAAGGGGGCCCGGATCCGCGAAACCTTCTCTGACCTCGACGTTTGTTGGCGGAGGGTGAGGGATTCGAACCCTCGAGGGGCTTGCACCCCTACACGCTTTCCAAGCGTGCGCACTAGGCCTGACTATGCGAACCCTCCAGGTTGGTGGCCGCCGCGCCGACGAGTCACCTGGCTCCGCCGCACAGCACGGCACCAGCTGCAGCTCGTCGTTGACGCGCCATTTCGCGGAGGGACAGGGATTCTAACCCTCGAGACCCTCACGGGCCTACCCGCTGTCAAGGGAAGAGACCCTCATTTCTCGGGTGCCCTCCGGCAGCCCAGCGTACCGTTGAAGGTCGCTTTGACGACCCGTGCATGCCACGTCGAGTACCCGTCGACGGGTCTTGCCATGTCTCCGTGATCAGACGGTGATCGAAGACAGGATTCCCCGTCGTGGCATGCGGCGGCACGGCTGGCCGACGTCGTGACGCTACTCGCGGCCGTCGCTGTCGCTTCGTCGCGCCTGTACCGGGGCGTTCGCTTCCCGACCCACGTCGTCACCGGCATGTGTACGCGTGCGTGTGGGTAGCGATCTCCTCGCGCATGCTTGCCCGGACAGGGGGCTCCGACGGACTCGGCCACGCTACGGCACCGCTCTGAGGAGCGAGACGTCGCTGCGGATTGGAGGAAGCCCGTGACCCGCCCCCTGAAGTACGGCCTCGGCGTGCTAGCGGCCAACCCCGTGCTGCTGCTCTTCTACGGGGCACTCATCGAAATCGCGCTTCATCCTGACGTCCAACACCGCGAAGTGGAGTTGCCGGGACTCGGCGAGGACTGGTCGGATGCCACTGTCGCGATGTTCTGCGATCTCCAGGTTGGCATGTGGTTCTCCAAGACCGGCATGGTGGAGCGCGCCGTCGATCCCGTGGTCGAGGCCAAGCCCGACGTCGTGCTGCTGGGGGCCACTTCGTCTACGGCAACGCGCCGACCGCCGACGTCCAGGTCGCCACGATCCTCGACCTCCTGGAGCCCTGATCGCCTCTGATGCGCCGAGCCGCCCACGAACAGTCGGTTGCCGGCGGCGCCGTAGGCGTCGGAGCGAAACCGTTGTGACAGCCGGAACAGCGGACGCGGGGAGACGGCGTTCGCACCAAACCTCTGCACCACTTGACGGGATCGCTTGCGATGCTCGCTGGCATCCCGCTGCGCGCGGTGACGACCCTCTGGGCACTCCCGGGCCACGGTCACGGCCGGTTATCTCCTCTCACGTCCTCGACGAGACGAAGCGCGAGACCGCGGCGAAGATGGACGTCGTGGTGAACCCGAGCCGTACCGTCCGCGGCGAGCTGCGAATGCCCGTGCATGACTGGACCCGCCTCGCGCCACCCAACCACTGGTCCCTGCCGCTTCGCTATGGGTGAACGCCCGGCCCTCGACATGACATCGCTGCCTGATTGCGACCGGCCGCGAGGAACCCACGGTGACGTTGGCGGAGGGGCACCTCGACCGTGCCGTCCCGCATGTGAGCGAGACGTCCGCGCATGACTCAGGGCGTCGAGGAGACTGCGGGTTCCGTACCGCCGCCCCGAGGGCACCACCGCCTGCGCTGGCCTCGCCATCCGCTCCTACGTACCTGGACCGGCGTGGTGCTCATAAGCTTCAGCGCCGTCTGGGTGCGGATCGCCGATATCGAACCGGCGAGATCGGCCTTTCTCCGCAACGCCTACGCGCTGCCGATCTTCGCCGCGCTCATCTGGTGGAGGCAACGGTCGGTGGGGAAGCGCCGATCGCCACGCGCCGGGATCGTGGCGTTCGCCACCATCGCCGGTGTGTTCCTCGGCATGGACTTCATCGTCTGGCACGAGTCCGTCGCGATCATCGGGGCCGGCCTCGGCACGATGCTGCCGAACGTCCAGGTCGTGTTCGTCAGCATCATCGCGATCTTCGCCTTCGGCGAACGACCGCACGTCGCTTTCTGGGGCGCGCTGGTTCCGGTCCTGGTTGGGGTGTGGATCCTCGGCGTGGGCGGCGAACCCATCGCCGCGGGAGGGTCGATGCTCGTCGGCGTCGGGCTCGGCGTGCTGGCCGGGCTGTTCTACGCCATCTACCTCATCGTCCTGCGGCACGCACGACTCCGTCGCCCGGCCGCCCGGTCGGTCGAGGTGATCGCTTCCGCGACCCTCGGAGCGGCGATCCTCACCGGCGTCTTCGCGTTGTTGCAGGGGGTCGCCGGTCCGGCAGTGACCCCGGCGGACAACGGATGGATGCTGGCCTACGCGTTCGGCAGCCAGGTCCTCGGCTGGCTGCTCATCACCTCGTCGGTCCATCTGCTGCCAGCGAGCATCACCGCGGTCGCGTTGCTCCTCCAGCCGGTGCTCGCCATGGTCTGGGGGGCGACGCTCCTGGGCGAGCCGATCGGCGCGGTTGAGGTGGGTGGTGCGGCCACCGTCCTGTTCGGGGTCGTCGCCGCCCACCGCGCGGTCGTGGTCGGCCAGCGCCGCGAACGTGCCGCCATCGAGGATGAACCCGCAGGTTAGGTGTTCGTGAACAGCACCCGGTTCGTCGGACACGGTTGGCGTCTATCACGCCGCTGAGGTGAAGTCGTGGCGGCATGGTCCGCTTCGCGTGGGGTGAGGTGTCCGTCGCCGCTGGGCATCAGAGGCGTGAACTGCGAGCCTCGGGAAGTACCACCCAGAGACCCAGCACGACGAGTAACACAAGCCCTGCGGCTGCCGCTCCCGCGGTGGTGTCGAAGAGGAACCGGATCACCACGAATACCGCGTCCGCGGTGGCGAACGCGAGTAGAGCCATGCCGACGAGCTGAGTCCTGACCGACGTGATGAGTCGTTCGCGCCGGTGGCGTTGGGGGCGCAGCCGGTGGTAGGCAGCGGGGGTGAGGAAGACCATCGTGGCGATGGCTGCAGTGACCAACGCGATGGCAAAGGCGCGGATGCCGAGGTTGTCCAGTTCTGTGAAGCGGCTGGAGAACGGTGCGATCAGCAAGAAGGCGAACAGCACCTGGACCCCCGGCATGATGGTGCGGAGTTCTTCGAGCAGCTCCCGGTAACGCTCGCGCATGGCTTCGCCGTCTTTGTCTGCTTGCGGGTCTCCCTCGTTGGCCTGCTGTGGCCGTCGGTCAGCGGTCATGTCGTTTCTCCCACAGGCACCCGCCGACCACGCAGGGTAGGTGCCGTGCCGACGGCGCGAGGCGGCAGTCGGCGCGGCGGCGGTTCCGATGGCACGCTAGTCGCCGACCGGCGGGCAAAGCGCGTGCCGCCGATCGTCACGGTGCTCCTGCTGGCGCTGATGCTGTTGACCGTCGAAGGCATGGACGCGGCCGTCCGTACGGGCCGGCGTGCACGGACAGCGCCCCGACGCTCGGTTGCCTGACCCCGATCAGGGGGCGGAGGAGGGGACGTGGTGGAGGTCGGGATCTTCCTGAGCTCGGAGCAGCACGACGCGCCGAGCCTCGTGCGTATCGCGAAACTCGCGGAGGAGGCCGGGTTCCGGCGCGCGTCCATCGGGCCTGCCCGTCCGCTTCCTCGGCCACCGCGACGACATCTACCAGGAGGTCATGCCCGGCATGCAGCGTGAGGCAGCACGGCGCTTCAACGAGCAGTTGCGGGAACCTGAGAAGGACGACGACGCGTCGCATCAGGACGAGACCGGGAGATGACCCGTCTCAGCCGGCATGCCAAGAACAAGTTGCGGTGGATCCGCCGTGATGCGCCAGCGGTCAGCGAGGAAGGGCTCGTCGCGGCCCTTGAACAAGGCGATGTCCTGGGCGAGGACCAGAGGGGTAACGTCAGGATGACGGTTGAAGTGTCTGGGACGAGACTGACCGTCGTCGTCGATCCCGACGACGAGCTCGTGATCACGGTGTGGCGCGGGTGAAAGGCGAACCGATGGCGCTCTACACGTACGACGGCGAAACCGATGTGCTCTACGTGCTGCTGGTCGACGAACCGGACGCGAGCATCAACCGTACCGAGGAACTGTCCGACCGGGTCCACGTGGACCTCGATGCCCAAGGCGAGGTG